>JAFPLG010000145.1 GCA_017402895.1 Paludibacteraceae bacterium | reverse complement strand
GCCACCCGATTCTACTGATCGTTCTTGCCGGCATTGCCGGATATTATATCTACCGATAATCAGATTCGCTCCAGTTTAGCGTAGGTCAGCAGTAGGGTCTTCTGGCCGGACTTGTCGAATAGAATTTCTATCTTCTGATTACCGGTCATCTCATCCAAATAGGTGCGCTGTACCGTTCCTTCGCCGAACACGGCATGGCGAACACGCGTACCGGCCGTCCATTCACTATCCCCGGTCTGCGGCGCCGCAGTCGCTGCCACCTTGGTCATTTTCTCCGGTTTGATCGATGGAAGCACAGGTGGTGCGGGGTGCGATACCTGCGTATTCCACATATCACTCTGGCGCCACATCGGCCTTGCCGAACGTGCATACGCCGGCGCAGCACCATAACCCTGATGCTTCGCCATAAACTGATGGTCTATGTCATTCAAGAAGCGCGAAGGAGACGAGAACTGCACCTGTCCGTTTCGAAATCGCTGCTGGGCATAACTCATATAGCAACAACTCATCGCACGGGTCAGTGCTACGTACAGCAAACGACGCTCTTCTTCTATCTCGCTCGGACGGGTACACATCTGGCTGGGGAATAGGTTTTCTTCCAATCCTACGATATATACAATCGGAAACTCCAGTCCTTTGGCTGCATGAACGGTCATCAGCGTCACACGAGCCGTCTCATCCGTTAGGTTCTGGTCTTGGTCGGTTAGCAGGGCCACTTCGGCCATAAAGTCATGTATCGGCGTGAAGTCAATGCCCTCTTCTGCGCGGCGATCCACCAGTTCATGGATACCGTTGAGCAACTCATCCAGGTTCTCTGCACGATCTATACCCTCCGGCGTACGATCCATCATAGCGGCCGTTCGCACACCGCTCTGCTGCATCACCATCTCGGCAAACTCATAAGCATTCATCGTATCGGCCGACTCATGCAGACGAGTCATTAGTTCGCCAAAGGCTTTCAACTTATTGGCCGTTCCTGTGCTGACTGCCAGTCCCGTCTCTTCCGGAGCCTGCACTACCTCCAGCATGCTCCGTTCGCTCGTAATCGCATGCTCCGATATCTTACGAAGCGTCACATCTCCTATACCGCGCGCGGGATAATTGATTACGCGCACGAGGGCTTCGTTATCCTTTGGATTGATAGCCAACCGGAAATACGCGATGGCATCCTTTACCTCCTTACGTTGGTAGAACGACGTTCCACCATAGATACGATACGGGATACCTAATTTCCTGAGTTCATTCTCTATCGGACGCGACTGTGCGTTGGTTCGGTATAGCACGGCTATATCATTATAGCTCAGCCCCTTGCCTTTGCCCTTTAGCCTTTCGCCCTGTATCCCCTTCGCAACGCCGATAGCCTCTTCGCGGTCGGACATATAGTTGGTCAAGTGGATGCTGTCGCCCTCCTCCTTGCGCGAGAAGACCTCCTTGAATATCTGGTTCTGGTTATGGTGGATAAGCGAATTGGCTGCCTTGACGATAGTCTGCGTCGAGCGGTAGTTTTGCTCAAGTTTAAACAATCGTGCATCGCTGTAAGTTTGCTGGAAACTAAGTATATTGCGTATATCCGCACCGCGGAACGAATAGATCGACTGCGCATCGTCACCCACGACGCATATCTTGTTTTGCGGAGCCGCCAACTGCTTGACGAGCAAATACTGCACATAGTTCGTATCCTGATACTCATCTACCAGCACATACTGAAAAATATCCTGATAGTAACGCAGCGTATCGGGTTCGCGTTCAAAGAGCACGCATAGATTCACCAGCAGATCATCAAAATCCATCGCATTCGCAGCCTGCAGTCGCAACTGGTACTGCCGATAGATATTCGTCATGTCGTACAGGCGCTCCTGGCGGCAGTCTTTCTCCCATTGCGCCCACTGCATGCTACCCTCTCGCACATACGCATTCTTTACGGCCGAAATACGGGCCTGCACCGAATTGGGCTTATAGACCTTTTCGTCCAGCCCCATTTCCTTGATGATCATTCGCAATACCGACTTCTGGTCCTGCGTATCGTAGATGGTGAAGTCACGCGTAAACCCAAGCCGCTCGGCCTCCTGACGAAGAATACGGCTGCATATCGAATGGAATGTTCCCATCCATAGGTAGCGGGCATCAGCCATCTTTCCATGGTTGTCCAGCAGACGAGTGATGCGTTCCTTCATCTCACGCGCCGCCTTGTTGGTAAAAGTCAGCGCCAAGATATGATTAGCAGGAACTCCTTGTTCCAACAGATAGGCAATCTTATACGTCAGCACACGTGTCTTGCCCGAACCCGCTCCGGCAATCACCAGTTCAGGTCCGTCGTTGTATTCCACAGCCGCGCGTTGCGACTCATTCAATCCTGCCAACCACTCCATTTGTTTGTATATTCTTTTTTCGGTTTTTTAGAAGAAAGGAGTTGCCCAACTCGCGTCAGGCAACCCTTTCTTATTGACTCGGACTATTTGTCCGATCTCGGTTCAAAGCTTAGAGCTCAGCACCATTTACATTGTACTTCTTACCAGCCTTCTCGATAACAACGTTACCGTTGACGAGACGCTTGATCGCCTTAACAGCAGCGTCTACATTCTCAAAGCCCTCGGTTTTACCAATGCTCATGGATACCTTGTAGAGGGTGTTATTGTAGCAGAGCAGGTCAGCAGTGATGCTATAAACGCCTTCTGCATCGCCCGGCAATACATTGATAACAGCAGAGAAGATACTATGGCTTCCATCAGCGTCCTGTACACCAGAGCCGACGTATTGGATTTCTAAGTCTTCCTCGGTGAAGTCACCATCGAAGCCTTCCTCTGCCCAGATAGCGAGTTGAACATATGCGGTATTATCATCTGCTGTACCATATACAACGTAGAGACCATCTGAAGCATATCCGTCATAGAGGGTACCGTTAGAGATGGTTACATTAGCAACTCTCTCTGCCTTCGGATCAGCATAGGTGAGGTCGAAGTGATATACGTTACCATCGTCGCCTACGAGATCACCAACAATTGTTACGGTACCATCATTAGCTACTGCAACAGTTACAGAACCATCAACGAAAGTAACGTCGGTGGTATCGGTAGCCGTCATAACGGTAATGTACGAATAGTCCGGATCGAGGTCATCAATCGTATAAACACCAGCGGTCTCAGTAGTCGATACATTGGAGAGCGAGAATTCATAGTCCTCGGTCTCACCCATGATCTGCCACCAACCTGCGCTAGCAACAGCGTCAGTCCATACGAGCGCACCCGGAGTAGTGATGGCGCTGATAGCGACGTCAATCGTATCACCCTCAACCGGAGTCTCAGCGGCATGCTTAATGTCAACGAGGTAGCAACCTGTGTTGAGCTCATAAGTAGTATTGTACAGTTTGTACTTACCGAAAGCGATAACCGTGTCACCTACGTGAACTGCAACACCGTTTCCGTCAGATACTTCCTTAAATTCTGCCCAAGCGGTGCTGGTTGCATCGTAAGCAGGAACAGAAGCCTTGAAGGTGTCAGCCTCGAGCGAGTAGCAGTTGAAGAACTCGAACTCACCCTCTGCGCCGGTAGCGTCCTTCACATAGATGTTTACAGAACCGTATTTAGCAAAGTTCTTACCCTTGAACTCCATCTTGGTAATGATACCACGAACCATAATCTCATCGTCGTCTGTCAAACCAGCTGCGATAGCCTCAGCAACTTCGTATTGCGGAGTTACAGGAGCGTCGTTGTCAACGAAGAGTACGTTCTGGATGAAGACAACTCCCGTGAGATTGTGGCAGTCATAGAAACCTACTTGTTGGAGGTCAGCCTTCGTGTTGCCCTTGATATTCAGAACAATGTGGTTCCATTGACCTGCTACAAGGTTGAATGTTTGAGCCTCGCCAATACCGATAGCCTGGGTCTTCAGAACAGAACCCTCAGTAGTTGCATATACATCCATTTCGAGAGCATCGTATGCAGAAGCATCAACGGCTGCGAAAGCCAAACCGAAGCAGCTACCACCGGTGGTATTCGGCTCAAGGCAGAGTGCCTTGCTTGTAGCAGTCAGGTTACCTTCAGAAATAGCAGGACCTGCATACCAATTTTGAATCTCAGTCAGTTTATTGTCATAAGCATCAGCAAAGATAGCCAATACCTTATCAGCAGCATAGGTCGGAGCCGTTGCAGGAGCAGGAGCAGCCAGAGTCGTAGCAGCAACAGCTACCGGAGCAGCAGCGTTACCAGCCTCGTCCTTAGCGATAACAGAGAAGTTATAAGCCGTGTTCGGGAGCAGACCGTTAACGGTGATCTCTTTAGCAACGCCGGAAACAGCAGGAGCAGTAGCCAGTTCATTCTCACCGTCCTTAACAACGAAGATAACAGCATCCGAGTTGTCGGTAGCAGTAGCCGAAATCTTTGCACTGAAGTACGAAGCAGAAACCAACGAAGCAGAAACAGCCGTCGGAGCCTGAGTATCAGCATCAGGAGCTACTGTGGTGTAGAAGTAAACATTGTTCAGCCAGAAAGTCAAGTTTGCAGCATTGTCAATCTTGATCTGATAAACATCCGTCCAGTTGGTAACTTGGTCGAACTCAGTCAGAGCGATCTCAACAGCATTCCATTGTTGGCCAACGAGATTCTTAACGATACCTTGCTCAGCGCCACCCCAAATAGGAACGATGCGAATCGAAGCGTCAGCAGCAACCCATACGTCCAAGTGGAGTTTCTCCATCTTAGCGCAGTTCAGGTGCTCAGCAAACTCAAGACCAAAGTAACCCAAGTTGGTGGTCACATACTTCTTACCAACAGTCTCTTGGGTGTAAGCAGTACCGGAACCCCACTCGCCGAAACCACAGTCAGCATTGTAAGTAGCGGAGTAAACAGCCTTTACTTGGTTAGCCGGATAAGTCGGTGCGGCAGGAGCAGCAGCCGGCTCAGTCAGCGTTACAGGAGGAGTCACACCACCCTCGTAGTAAACGGTAACCGACTTAACGAAACCACGTTTTGTCTTGGTTCCTACTACAATAGTAGTAATCTCGGTGTTGCCGTCATAAGCATAGGTGTAGTCATTGAAACTACCCTTACCACCACCGGCCGTCATGTCGATCGTAGAGTCTTGCAGAAGACCCGAACCTTCAGTGTTTCCCCACTGAGAAGCGTTCATGACGATAGAGGTCGGCTTAACCGGAGTAGCCAGCGTCAGCGTTACTGCACCAGGATTCGAGCTGTTACCAAATTTCAAACCGTAACCGGTCTGAGCATTGTAAACTTTACCCGTAGCTTCAATAGCAGAAACGTACTCAGCACCCGTAGCGATGTAATCAGCAACAGTCGTGCTGGTCATGCTAGAAGTACCATCAGATGACGTACCGTTGTCCTTGAACTCAATCGTGTACGAGTCAGCCATCATTGCGCCGGCGAAAAGCACAGCAGCGAGAAGAGAAAAGATTTTCTTCATGTTTTGATGATTTTAGTTAAACAAAAAAGTTAATTAATACATGTAAATATAGTCTTTAAACTATGTGCCACATTTTACGCCGCAAAGTTACAAATAATTTTTCAATCCCACAAACTTTTCGAAAGAAAAATCGCACTTATATGTTACAAAACATATTTCTACCCGAAAAACACAATTGATTTGCCAGAGTCAAAAAAAAGCACTATCTTTGCACCCACAAAAATTTGCACGTACCATGAAACGAATTTTTCTTCTATCCGTTTTTTCCGTTTTACTTTTCGCTGCGCATGCAGGCGTAACGACATATACGTTTACCTCTGTCAAGTGGGCCTGCAAGGTCGGTTCAGAGCAATGCAACGGTACAACTGATGGCTGGATATGTGACAAGGAAGCATCCGAGTACATGACCGGTCGAACCGATGCCGAAGGACGATTATATTCCCAGGGAGTTAGCGTTAAAACCGGTACAAGCGGTGCCGGAGCCACTTCCGTAATCTCGTTCACCAACGTACGACAGATGACGCTTAATTTCTGTCTGAATAGCAGCAAGGGGCGTGGGGTGTTTTACTACCAAGTAGGGGATGCTCCATACGACTCGCTCATTATCAACAAGCCGGCTACTTCCGGTAGCGGCGTTTACCTGCGTGACAGCGTGCTGCAACTTGCCAAACCCCTTAGCGGAAAAATCCGTTTCTGGGTAAAATGTACAGAAAATGCCATTAACATCAACAGTCTGAGCATTCGAGCAGAAGAAGGAGGCTCAACACCATTCAATACTGTCACCTACCAACTGGTAACCAGCACCGATCAGCTCCAAGATTCCGACCAGATTATTATCGGTGTACACCAAAATGGTGTAAACTATATCATGGGATATTTCGACGAGGCAGTTTCCAGCAACAATATTCATGCTATCCGCGGCACCTATAGTGCAGATCGCACAACAGTTGCGGCAGATGAAAATGCCATCTATACACTACGCAAAACAACACTCAATAATGAGGATTGCTACTATATCCAAGACGAGTTACGCTACGAGGAAGCCTATCTCGTCGCCAGCGGCGGACAGACCAAGAACCGCTTGGCACTCTGGACACAACTGACCGACCCGAAGACGTACGGCAACTACGGCTACTGGGACATACAGGTGGCGCCGGACGGAGAAGCGGTAATTAAGAACCTGGGTAACAGTTTGGGCAAATACCTGCAATACAATGCGCAGAACAGTCCGACGCTCTTCGGCTGCTATGCTACACAAGGCGCACAAACGCCGGTTTGCATCTATCGTCGCACAGAAGCCATTGGCGACAAACCCGCTATAGTAGCACCGCTGGTCAACTTCGGAACAGCGCTGCTGGACGGCAATAAGTCGGTAGGAGGAGAGCGCACGATTACCGTCAATGCCAACCAACTGACACAAGACATCACCGCCAAGTTGCTGCATGGCGATATCTTCAGCGTGAATACCGGCACAATAGACCGTGACGGAGGGCCGCTAACGATTCGCTATCATGCCAACTTTACAGGACATTATATAGACACCCTGCTGCTTACGAGCGGTGAAGTGCAGACCCAAGTGCCGGTGATGCTGACTGTCGTACGTCCGCTAAGCATTGCCGAAGCTGTCAAACAGCCGGATTATACACTGGTTTACCTGAACGAAGTGGAGGTGACAAAGAAATTCGACATGTATATCTTTATCCGTGACGCATCGGGTTCAATGCTTATCTGGGATGGAGGAAATGGAGCTACAGGCAAGCGGTATGGGGCTGGCTTGAAGAACGGCGATATACTAAAAGGCGTTCGCGGACGCTACAGCAATTACTATGGTGTGCCCGAACTCGCGCCTACTGCTCAATGGAACGTTCAGACCGGAGGAACGGCAGATCCGGAAGTGGCAGTCGCGCAACCGGATTCAGCGGATGTGTGCCGTTTCTTACGTGTCTATGGCTCGGTAAAAGACGGAATGCTGAAAAGCGGAATATTTGCAGAACCTGTACCTGTAGTGGATGCTTTTTCCATTAGCGGAGGTATTACCGAGGACATTTCCTCCACGTTGAATGTTATCGTGATGATTAGTCACGATGTCCTGCAGTTATGGGTCGTAAGCCAGACTATTGAGACCGGATTGGAAGAAACGAACGCAGAGACGAAGTACAACTCGTTGCGCTACAATATACTGGGTCAGCCTGTAAAAGACGACTATCGCGGCATTACAATCACTCCTGCTGGGCAGAAGACGCTTCGTCCGTAGATTCCGGCTTCGTTTCGTAGGCTTTGACGATACGCGAAACCAGCGGGTGACGAACAATATCCCGCTCGTTGAACGAGACTACAGCTATACCGCGTATATGCTGTAGTTTTTCTATAGCATCACGCAAACCTGACTTCTGCGTAGCAGGCAGGTCTATCTGTGTCAGGTCGCCCGTGACAATCATCTTGCCGCTGATACCCAGACGCGTCAGAAACATCTTGAGTTGGGCACGCGTGGTATTCTGAGCTTCGTCCAGTATGACGACTGCGTCAGCCAGCGTTCGGCCGCGCATAAAGGCCAGCGGAGCTATCTGGATAATACCACGCTCCATATACTCATTCAGTTTGGCGCCCGGTATCATATCCTGGAGCGCATCATAAAGCGGTTGAAGATACGGATCAATCTTATCCTTCATGTCGCCCGGCAGGAAACCCAACTTTTCTCCGGCCTCTACTGCCGGTCGCGAAAGGATGATACGCTTTACCTCACGGTTCTTCAGTGCCCGTACGGCCAGCGCAATAGCCGTATAAGTCTTGCCGCTACCGGCCGGACCTACTGCAAACAACAGGTCGTTTTCTTCGTATAGTTCCACTAGTCGCTGCTGGTTCTTCGAGCGAGCCAGGATCGACTTGCCGTTCACACCATGCAGTATCAAATTGTCCTGCTGGAACTCTTGCGGCTGTTCGCCATGGATGAGTTGCAGAATCTGCTGCTCGGTCAGCACGTTGTTCTTGATGCAAAAGTCCTCACATAATCTGAGGTTTTGCTCAAAACGCTTCATGGCCTCTTCCGCGCCAGATATCTTCAGTTGGTATCCGCGTGCCACGACGCGAACATCAGGGTGCTGATTCTTCAGACAGAGTATATTCTGATTGTTTACGCCATAAAAGGTGGCGGTATCTAATCGGTCATTTAGAGTGATAAATCTTTCCATGTAGGAATAGCTTGCAAATAATCAATTTTGTCGGTTTCAACGTGTGCTACGATAGTCTGCGGACCATTATGCAGCATCAAATACGGCACATCCAGCCGGCGGTTGTACGTACTGGCTTGATCCAGTGTCTTCTGGGTCAGCGGAACCGTTTCGGCCTTACACTCGATGAGCATCATCGGCCTCATCTGTCGGTCGTACACTACGGCATCGCAACGCTTCTTTGCTTCGCCCACCTGAATGGCTTGCTCCACGGCTATCAGTCCGAACGGATAGTCAAGTTGCTCCACCAGGCGGTGAAGCAACTGTTGGCGAACCCACTCCTCGGGCGTCAGCCGCACCCAACGGCGACGCCACTCACAGAAGATCTGTTCTTTGTCCTGATAGACGCGGGTACGCATGTTTATTTCTGCCAGTTGTCCTTAAGCGAAGCTGTGCGGTTGAAAATCAGATGCTCGGCCGTACTGTCGTCATCCACCACGAAGAATCCTTGTTTTAGGAATTGGAAGTGGTCTTGAGGTTTCGCACCGGCCAGAGCTGCTTCAATCTTAGCCGTCGTCACTACCAGCGAATTCGGGTTGAGCAACTCGCGGAAATCGCGCTCGTCGGCACTCGGATTCTCTACGGCAAACAGTCGGTCGTACAGACGCACTTCGGCATCCAGTGCCGAACCACACTCTACCCAGTTGATCGTAGCCTTGGTCTTGCGGTTGCCACCTTCCGTACCCGACTTGCTGTTCGGATCGTACGTAGCATAGACGGTCGTGATCTTACCGTCAGCGTCCTTCTCGCATCCCGTAGCCTGGATGATATACGAGGCTTTCAGACGAACCTCGCGTCCGCCGGGGCTCAGACGATAGAACTTGTTGTCCGCCTCCTTCAGGAAGTCGCCACGCTCAATCCATAGTTCGCGTCCGAAACGCATCTCTCGCGTACCGAGCTCTTCGTGGCCGTCAATATTCTCAGCCACCAGCGTCTCGCCTTCGCCCTCGTAATTGGTGATGACCAACTTCACGGGATCGAAGATAGCACATACACGCGGAGCCGTCTCCTTCAGGTTCTCGCGCACCGTGTGCTCCAGCAGGCCCACATCAATCATTCCCTCTACCTTGGTATAACCAATCTTATCGATGAAGCTGCGAATAGCCTCCGGCGTGTAGCCACGACGACGCAAACCGCATACGGTCGGCATACGCGGATCGTCCCATCCGGCCACGAGGCCTTCCTTGACGAGTTGCAGCATCTTGCGCTTCGACATAACAGTATAGGTGATATTGAGTCGATTGAACTCATATTGATGCGGACGGTAATCCGGTCCGTAGGGCGACAGGCCTGCGAAGTTCTCACCGGCAAACTGATCGATAAAGTAGTCGTACAGCGGACGGTGAACAACAAACTCCAATGTACAGATAGAATGCGTCACACCCTCGAAATAATCGCTCTGTCCGTGCGCAAAATCATACATCGGGTATACATTCCATTTCCTACCCGTACGATGATGCGGATGACTGGTGATGATACGATACATGATCGGGTCGCGGAAATGCATATTCGGGTTGGCCATATCTATCTTGGCGCGCAACACCATCTTGCCATCCTCTATCTCACCACGTTGCATAGCCTCGAACAGACGCAGGTTCTCCTCTATCGGACGATCG
>JAFPLG010000144.1 GCA_017402895.1 Paludibacteraceae bacterium | reverse complement strand
GAATCGGAGAAATCGCCGCCGTAATTAGATTCTTTATATTGCACGCCCGGCAGGTCGTTCAGATAAGCGGGCTTCGTCAGTCGTGCTCCGTAGATCTGGTCCGTTGTCGTGGGGAAATATTCGGTTTTCAGATAACCACCGGTGCCTTTCCATGAGTTGTCGCGTATCGAACCCCATATACTGAGGTGATGCGCGATATCCATTTGTATCTCGGCGCCGTACCAACGCTTGGTGATGATGCCTTTCTTCTGCGCATACAGATCCATACCCAGTATCGGACGCACGCGCATCTTAAAGAGGTTATCCTTGGTCTTGAGATGCAGCGACGGATCCACGAGCGACAGATTGAAGTCGCACTTATAAGACGCAGCTTTCAGCGAATCGGTCTTTGGATTATTGGACCGCCACTGACACACGTTCTCATGCCCATACAGCTTGTAGTCAGGCAAAGTGTCCAGTTCCAACGCATAGTCCTGCAGATAGAAGTCCAAGTCCTCACGCTGGCGACGGGTGAGCAACGAGTCATGCTGTTGTGCCTCGCGTAGACGACCGGCTATATAGCTTCGCGTATAGGGCTTGATGGCGGCATTGGTCTGGATAATGCCGTCGGTGGTCAACTCCTCCAGAAAGTCGTAGATCTCGGTATATTCCAACGAGACGGGAATATTCTGCGCCTTAATGGAGTAAGGAATAAGGAGTAAGGACAAAAGACATATTACTATCCGTTTGTTCATATTCGTCTTTTTTCTTTGAGCGAAGCGGTCTTTATTCTTTGAGCGAAGCGGTCTTACTTCTTGTACTGTGCATTCAGTCCGCGAACGACTTCATCGGTGATGTCATACGCCGGCGTGGCTGCATAGAGGATGTTGTCCTTGATCTCACCCAGGTTGCAGAAGATCATCTCATAGCGTCCATCGGCATTATATACCTTCAGAAAATCATTCACGCGTTTGTTCAGTATCTTAGATTGTTTCTGCAGTTCTGCTTCGTTCTCGCGAGCCAGTTTCTCTTCCATCGTTGCCAGTTCCTGCTGCGCCTTCTGCAACTTTTTCTCCAATTCAGCACGCTGACGGTTGAACTCTTCCTCCGAAGCAATTTGTCCGGATTGAGCACGCTGTACCAGGTCTTGTTCCTGCTTAGCCAGCGACTGTTGCAGGGTATTGTAACGGTCCACAAGTTGCTTACGCGACTTCTCAGCCATGCCATTCAGACGAGCATTTGCATCCACCACAAAACGATACTGGGTGTTCAGCTTATCCATATTAACATACGCGATAGGCAGTTTCGGCTTGCGGATTTTCTCCGGAGCCGGCTCCTCAGCATCCAGAAGCGAGTCGTTGTCGTAGATCGTGGTATCGGTGAGCGCCAGAGCCGTCGTGTCGAAAGGCACGTACTCATACTCATAATCTTCAGCGATGGTTCCGCTCGATTGGCGGGTAAAGAGGATAACGACCAGCACGGTCAGCGTGATAACGGCAACGCCCAAAACAGCGTTGATAACAGTTTGAATTTTGTTCATAAGGATATCTATGTTATTTACGATTTTACGATGTACAATGTACAATTTTACAATTTCTTGACTTGTATTTTCTTCTGAACCTGGCGACGCGCTTCGCGATCCTGCGACGTAGCGCAATGAATACCATCGCGCCGCATACGACGGTTCTGAGCGATATGTTCGGAGCGGAACCGATGGTCACGCCGAAGGATCACACCTACAGCGAGCAGCAATATCGACACTCCCACCATTCCTATGACAATCAGTATTTCCTTCATATCGGCTGCAAAGTTACGAAAAAAAAATGACATACACAAGAGTGTATGCCAATTTTTTAAATTTTTCATTTTTCAATTTTCTTATCTCGCTATGCTCGAACGATTATTGCTACGCAATTTTCAATTCGGCCGGTACTCACCACCCACCTTCAACGGCTCCACATGAATCGAGACCAGGGTGTCCGGACCGAACCGTTGACGCAGACGATCCTCGAGCAACATAGAGTGGCGATGCGACTCATACAGGGACACATCTCCCGACATCCGGATATGCATGTCGATTGAGTAGACACTCCCTACCCGTCTCGTACGTAGTTTATGCAGTTCACTCATCTCCGGATCCTCGGCCACAATGCGGCGTATCTCCTCTTCCACCTCCTCGGGCAGACGTTTCTCCAGCAAGTCCTGAATGGCTTCGTGCAGCAGTTTACCTGCCGCCACCAGAATAAAGATGCTGACCAGCACAGCTGCGATCGGATCCAGTATAGCCCATTGTCCGCCAAAGAGCAACGCTCCACCGATACCGGCGGCTGTAGCGATAGACGACAAAGCATCCGTACGATGATGCCATGCGTTAGCCTCCAGCGCCGAAGACTGCACACGACGCGCCACGCGAGCCGTCAACTGATAGATGAGTTCCTTGGCCGCAATACTGATCAACGCCGCCCATAGGGCGATGCGACCGGGCATCGGCAATGCTTGTCCATGGATCGCCGCTACGATCTTCTCGACGCCTTCGGCCAGAAGTACTCCTCCTGCCACGAGTAATGCAACAGCCACAATAGTGGTTGCCAAGGTCTCATATTTCCCGTGTCCATAGGGATGGTTGCTATCCGCAGGGCGACTGCTGATACGCACGAAAAGCAGCACCACAAAATCGGTCAACAGATCACTCAGCGAATGAACGGCATCGGCAATCATCGCAGCCGATGCACCTAAGATTCCGGCAGCGAACTTGAGAGCGGTCAACAATATGTTGACAACACTTCCCCAGAGCGTAATACGGTAGATTTCTTTTTCGCGACTCATCGGAGATACTTGAATTTTGGTGCAAAGGTACAAAAAAATTTGCATATTCCAAATTTTAGTTGTAATTTTGTGCCAAAATTAATCACAATATCGGAATATTATGAAAAAATGTATCCTTCTGACCTGTGCGCTGATGATGATCTTTGCGCATGCAAATAGCACGACACTGAACGGAAAATTCTCTGTAGCGGCCAACAAGCAAGTTACTTTCTCTCCGGGAAATCTGCAGTTTCATATGCATGATAGTCTCTGGCGTTTTGCGCCGAACCAGTACGACTGGTGTGGCAATGCCAACCTTGAGGTGGGCAACCCGAACTACAATGGTTGGGTGGACCTGCTGAGTTGGAGTCTGGGTCAAGCCAATAACTACGGTGCAACCAGCAACTACGATACCTTGACCTATGTTAACCAGCAGTTTGTGGACTGGGGAGACATCTTTGAGAGTGAAGACTGGTACACTATGTCGCGCACCGAGTGGGACTACCTGCTCAACAAACGTACGGGCGCTAACAACAAATGGGGCATGGCGATGATTGGTGACACGCTGGGTATGATCCTGCTTCCGGACGAGTGGACCGCACCGGAAGGCATCACGTTCGTACCGAAGACTGTTCCCGTATCGGAGTTATGGCGCGACGAGGATGCCATTGATGACACATGGGATCACTATCGCGTGAAGAAAGACAGTATGCCGGCCAATAAGTTCAACTTAAGCGAATGGGCACAACTGGAGGCTGCTGGCGCTGTATTCCTGCCCTATGCCGGTCGTCGTTCCGGTGGTTACGGCAACTACCTGAATGCCAAATGCCAAACCGTGACAGAGATGTACCGTTATTCGTACTACGAGAATTACCTCGGAACGTACTGGACCAGCACGCTGCATAATGCCGCCAAAGGTCAGGCAGATTACGTCTATACGTTCAAGTTCTCAGTAGTAGCAGGCGAAGAACAATACGACTGGGGCAAGGCGGTTATCTGGAGTGAGAACGGTCGTTACGGCCAATCCGTACGTCTGGTCAAACCGGTAGAGAATGACCCGACCGGCATTGAGAACCTGCACCCCACACAAGCGAAGAGCTGCAAGATTATGCGCGATGGTATCCTCCTTATCGAGCGCGATGGCAAGACATACAACGCCCAAGGAATTGAGATCAAAGACTAATAGTATATACGAATGATAACTATCGAACAACTAAAAGAAATTCAGCAACGCGCAGACAAACTAAAACAGTATCTGCAGATTGATGAAAAGCGTATCCAACTCGAGGAAGAGGAACTGCATACACAGGCTCCGGGTTTCTGGGACGATGCCAAAGCCGCAGAAGTACAGATGCGCAAGGTGAAGCGACTCAAAAGCTGGATTGAGGGCTACGAAGGGGTACGCAATGCCGTAGAGGAACTCAACCTCCACTTTGAGTATTTCAAAGAGGAACTCGTCACCGAGGAGGAAGTGGATGCCGCCTATCAACACGCCCTCGATGAAGTGGAGGCGCTGGAGATGAAGAATATGCTTTCTCACGAAGAGGACCAGATGCCGGCCGTACTGAAGATTGTCAGCGGCGCCGGTGGTACCGAAGCACAAGACTGGGCAGAGCAACTGATGCGTATGTACCAGCGTTACTGCGAGAAGCACGACTATAAAGTGACCATCGCCAACCTCCAGGAAGGGGATGAGGCCGGTATCAAGACCGTGACCTTCAACATCGAGGGCGACATGGCGTACGGATATCTGAAAAGCGAAAACGGTGTGCATCGTCTGGTGCGCGTCAGTCCATACAATGCACAAGGCAAACGAATGACCAGTTTCGCCTCGGTATTTGTGGTGCCGTTGATTGACGACTCTATAGATATTCAAGTGGATCCGGCCGGTATTAGTTGGGATACGTTCCGCAGTTCCGGAGCCGGTGGACAGAACGTCAACAAGGTGGAGTCCGGTGTGCGTCTGCATTATAAGTTCATCAACCCGCTGACGAATCAACCCGATGAGATAGTCATCGAGAATACCGAGACGCGCGACCAGCCTAAGAACCGCGAGAACGCTTTGCGTCACCTCCGCAGTCAACTCTACGAACTCGAACTCGAGAAACGTCGCCAAGCGGCTGCAAAAGTAGAAGCCGGCAAGAAGAAGATTGAATGGGGTTCGCAAATACGCTCGTATGTGTTCGACGACCGCCGTGTGAAAGACCACCGCACCAACTACCAGACCAGCAACGTCAACGCCGTCATGGATGGCGACATCGATGCGTTTATCAAAGCCTACCTCATGGAATTCCCGGATTAAAATGAAAAATGAGAAAATGAAAGGACAAAGGATATAAAAAAGTTATTTTACATAGGATTGCAGGTGGTTCTTCTCTTCGGATGCGGAGTGAAGAAGGGGTATGTTGTCGGAGACTATGGCAAACAGCCGCTATGTGGAGAGGTTGTAGGTCCTATAGAATCCGCAGACAGTTCGTTGGCTGGGAGATCGACCTTAGGGCTGTGGTGGCAAAAAGACAGTCTACAGATTACACTTAATCAAGGTCGTCGACTAAAAGCCGCTCGCGTAAAAGGCGACACGCTTTATCTGT
>JAFPLG010000143.1 GCA_017402895.1 Paludibacteraceae bacterium | reverse complement strand
GGCAGTCGGTGCTAATCTGGTAATTGTTAATTTCTGCGGTCAGAAAGTGCAATTCACAAAAGTGAATGGCGCAGCAAAGGCTTTGCAGGCTGTTTCGGATGAACTCCAAAAATTGCCGAACTATGCCGGTTTGAAAAAGTTTTTAGGCAATGGTGGCACTTTTGTGTTCCGTCCTGTGCGTGGAACAAATCGTCTGTCTGCCCATAGTTTTGGCATAGCGATAGATATCGGTTATGACCGCGCAAATAAGAAAAACCTATCTACCTATTGGAAGTGGGACAACGGAAAAGCTGGTGAACTGACCAAGATCGGGTACAAGAATAGTATTCCTATGGATATTGTTCGCGTATTTGAGAAACACGGATTCATTTGGGGTGGACGATGGTATCATTACGATACGATGCATTTTGAGTATCGTCCGGAGTATTTTAAAAAATAGAAATGAATATTGCGTTTACGACACAGTTGCCTGCGGAGGGATTTAGCCGACTGAGAGGGTATCAACTGAATGCAGCGCCGGAGACGGCGGAAGTGCTCGTGTCTACGTTCGATAAGAAAGTGGACCGCGAGATGATTGCTGGTATGCCCCGCCTCCGACTGGTAGCCAACTTCGGCGTGGGCTATAACAATATCGACCTGGAAGCCTGCCGTGAACGCGGCATCAGGGTGACGAATACTCCCCTACCCGTTGTGGAGCCGACAGCCGAACTGGCTTTTGCACTGATGATATGCGTAGCGAGACGTGTCAGCGAGTTTGACCGTCAGTTGCGCGATGGTAGTTGTCAGCCGATGGCCGTGATGAACAACCTGAGTCACGGGCTATACGGTAAGACACTCGGTATTATCGGTATGGGTCGTATCGGTCAGGCTCTGGCTCGGCGTGCAAAAGCCAGCGGGATGAAGATCGTTTATCACAACCGTCATCGTCTGCCGGAAGAGATAGAACGGGAGTATGATGCACGTTATCTGCCGCAAGAGGTGCTGCTACGGGAGGCTGATTTTGTGAGTCTGAACCTACCCTACACGCCGGAATCGCACCACCTGATCGGCAGTCCGCAGTTGACCATGATGAAGCCGACGGCATTCCTAATCAATACGGCGCGTGGCGCGCACGTGGATGAAGCAGCGCTGGTGAAAGCCCTGAAGGCAGGACAGATAGCCGGGGCGGCGATGGACGTGTACGAACACGAACCACAGATATCGGATGAACTGCTTCGTATGCCGAATGTAGTGCTCTCGCCGCATACCGGAACGGGTACGTGGGAAGGACGTATCGCCATGTGCGAGAACGTAACGGATAATATCCTGGCATGGGCAGATGGACAAACTGACAAAATGAATATCATTTTGTAATTGAAAATTGAAAATTGAGAATTGAAAATTTTTAACAAATAAATATTCAAGAACAATGAAAAAAGTAATGCTTTTTGTAGCAACGGCTATGATTATGACCAGTTGCTCTTTCCTTTCGGGAACTTCTAACTCGCAGTCGAACACCCAAACTACGACAACGGCTCAGACGACCACTCCGACCGATCCTACTGTAGCCGGACAAGGTGCAGGTAATGCATTGTACGCATTGTACACCCAGTACAAAGCCGACGGCAACAAGTTCAACTACAAGAATACGCAGAATATTCTGAATACCGTTACGCTGATTGCCAACTGCGAGAACCTGAAGACCAATTACAAGGACAAGACCTATCTGCAGAACTTCGGCAAGGGACTGATTGCAAGTTCGATGGGACTGGTTACCACGGACAACGTAACGGCCGTAACGAATAGCCTGGTTGACATGGTGAAGAACAGCGAGACGGTGCAGAATGCCCAGACCAAGGTGCAAGAAGGTGCCAGCACGGCTGCCAGCTATGCACAGACTGCTTCGACCTATGCCGGTGCTCTGAGCACACTGCTGAGCGCGTTTGCAGGCAAGTGATTGATTGACGATTGGACGTAAATCGTAAATAAATCGTTAAATCGTAAATCGTTAAATCGTAAATTTACAAGATGAATATCGTTGATAGATTTCTCAAGTATGTGTCGTTTCATACGACCAGCGATGAGAATACCAATATGACGCCGTCCACTCCGGGGCAGATGGAGTTTGCCAAATACCTGGCAGACGAGTTGAAGCAGATAGGTCTAAAAGACGTGACGCTGGACCGGAACGGCTATATCATGGCTACGCTGCCGGCGAACGATGAGGGGGCGCAGACTCCTACTATCGGTTTCATCGCGCATATGGACACTGCGCCGGATGCGAGCGGCAAGAATGTGAAGCCACGTATTGTGAAGGCGTATGACGGAGAGGATATTGTGCTGAACGAAGCCGAGAATATCGTGCTGGAGACAGCTAAGTATCCTGAGATACTGCGCTACAAAGGGCAAGATATCATCGTGACGAACGGCAAGACGTTGCTGGGCGCGGATGATAAAGCCGGTATAGCTGAGATCGTTACGGCCATGGAGTACCTGGTAGAACATCCGGAAATCAAGCACGGTAAGATCCGCTTAGGTTTCACTCCGGATGAGGAGATTGGTCAGGGAGCCGATCATTTTGACGTGAAGGCTTTCGGTGCCGATTGGGCCTATACGATGGACGGCGGTGCTATCGGTGAACTGGAATATGAGAACTTCAATGCCGCCAGTTGTAAGATACGTGTGCACGGCGTGAATGTGCATCCGGGTAGTGCGTATCATAAGATGCAGAACTCGATGCGTATCGCCTATCAGTTGGCTGTCATGCTGCCTCGTTGGGAGACACCGGAACATACGCAGAACTACGAAGGTTTTTACCATTTGATTGGCATGTCCGGAACGGTAGAAGAGACGACGCTGAGCTATATCATTCGTGATCATGACCGCGCTCGTTTTGAGAGCCGGAAACGCGAGATGGAACACCTGGTACGAAAGGTGAATCGCGAATATGGTGAGGGAACGGCAGAGATAGAACTTCGCGACCAGTACTATAACATGCGCGAGAAGATAGAACCCGTAATGCATGTTATAACATTGGCAGAAGAGGCAATGAAAGCTGTGGGTGTGACGCCTGTAGTGAAGCCGATACGTGGTGGTACAGACGGTGCGAGACTGAGTTTCGAGGGACTCCCCTGCCCCAATATCTTTGCGGGAGGCGAGAACTTCCATAGCCGTTACGAGTATTTGCCGATTCCATCGCTGGAGGCAGCCAAGCAAGTCATTTTGCAAATCGTGCAAAATGCTTGCAATTGAAAATGGATAATTGAAAATTGAAAATATTATGTTAAAAACAACTCCGTTTACCGATGTGCATATCGCACTCGGAGCAAAGATGGCAGAGTTTGCCGGATTTAATATGCCTATTCAGTACCCTACGGGCATCAATCAGGAACACATGATCGTACGCGAAGGCGTAGGTGTGTTTGACGTGAGTCATATGGGTGAGTTCTGGGTAAAGGGCGAGAAAGCGCTGGATTTCCTGCAGTATATCACTACGAATGATGTGAGCAAACTGGATGCCGGCAAGGCACAGTACACCTGTATGCCGAATGGCAAGGGCGGTATTGTAGATGACCTGATTATCTACAAATACTCGACCACGAAGTACCTGATGGTAGTTAATGCCGGCAATATCGATAAGGACTGGGAATGGGTGAACCGGATAGCATCCGGAGGCGAACCTTCCATGCGGAGCGACTGGGGCAATTTGAGCCTGGAGAATGCATCGGATAAGTACGGTCAGTTGGCTGTTCAGGGCCCGAAGGCTACGGAACTGTTGCAGTTGTTGACCGATGCTGACCTGAGCGCGATACCTTATTATAGTTTCCGCGAGTGGAACTTCGCCGGCGTACAGGGTGTGATACTGAGCAATACGGGTTATACCGGAGCCGGTGGATTCGAGCTCTATTTCCCGAAAGAGTATGGCAAGCAGATCTGGGACGCGTTGTTCGAAGTGGGTAAACCTTTCGGACTGGCACCTATCGGTCTGGGAGCTCGTGACAGCCTGCGTCTGGAGAAATGGTACTGTCTGTACGGTCACGATATCGATGATACGACATCGCCTCTGGAGGCCGGACTCGGCTGGATCACCAAACTGGATGCGAAAGACTTCATCGATAAGGAGTTCCTGCAGAAACAGAAAGCCGAGGGCGTGAAGCGCAAACTGGTGCACTTTGAGTGTCTGGAGCGTGCTATACCGCGTAACGGCTATGAGATATGCGATGCCGAAGGCAACGTGATCGGTAACGTGACGAGTGGTATTATGTTGCCGAATACCAAGGTAGGTATCGGTATGGGTTACGTGCAGACAACTTTTGCAAAGAAGGAGACTGTTATCTATATCAAGATTCGCGAGAAACTACAGCCGGCGAAGATAGTTTAGAGTTGAGTGTTGAGAGAAGTCGTCTAGTTGATAGTTGAACGTGGAAAGTAAGAAAGTTGCATTGGTATTGGGTTCCGGTGGGGCTCGTGGATTAGCGCATATCGGGGCCATTGAGGAACTGGAAGAGCGTGGTTACGAGATAACCAGCATCGCCGGTTGTTCGATGGGTTCGATTATTGCCGGCATGTATGCAGCTGGTCAATTGGAAGAGGCCAAAGAATGGTTTCTGCGCGTGGATAAGCAGTTGATTCTGCGAATGATGGACATCAACCTGCTGAGCGGAAACTCGCTTGTGAAGGGCGAGCGCATCATGCTTGAACTCCAGAAGGTGGTGCCGGACCGACCGATAGAGAGCTTGGAAATTCCCTGTGCGATTGTGGCGTCTGACATGAGGAGTACGGAGGAAGTTATCTTCCGAACGGGCAGTCTGTTCGAAGCTATTCGGGCTTCGATTAGTATACCGCTCTTCTTCAAGCCGGTACAGATCGGTCAGCGCCTACTCATTGACGGCGGAATACTGAATCCTCTCCCTCTGCACGTGGTGGATCGCCGGGAGGGGGATATTCTCGTTGCGATGGATATCAGCGGAAAAGACAGCATGCCGATGGACACAACCTACGAATCCATCGACGTAGAAGGCAAACTGGAAGCGATACGAGCCAGGGGATGGAATGTGCCTAAGAGCCTGGAACAGCAAGTGCGTTCACTGGGCAAGCGCGTAGATGCTATTCGTCAGCAAAGAGCCGCTGACTTGGGACGAAATGTCAGTTTCGTTGGATTGTTGGATCGCATGTCGGACATGCAGATTCAGCAGAACACGCTCCTGAGTCTGCGTCTCACCCCACCCGATGTACATGCCGTGATGCCGCAGTATGCATTCACCACCTTTGACTTTGACAAAGCAGAAGAGATCATCGAGCAAGGCCGACTGCTGATGCGCAAGGCACTGGATGACTATGAGAAGAAATGCCCTATAGCAGAATAAGGAACGGATGAAAGACAGACGCGAATATATCATCTCGAAGGCCATGGAGCTATATGCCCTGCAGGGGTATCATAACACCAGCATCACGGATCTGCAGAATGCCTTGGATATAGGTCGCGGTACGCTATATTACTATTTCTCGGATCAGGATGAATTGCTTCAGACTTGTATGGAGCGTTATTTTCTGCAACCCAAGCAGGAAGCGCTGCAGTTGAGCGAAAATGTGAACATGGAAGATATGATTCTGGCCATGGAGCATTATCTGGATAGTCTGGAAGAGGCACTGCTGACCTTTGAAGATAAGCGCATCAATACCAGCAATGTGAATAACCTGATGTTTGAGGCGTACAGCCGTTTCCCCTCTCTGAGACGAAAAGCGCAGCGCTTGGCACTGAAGGAACTGGACCTGTGGCGCCGAGCTATAGGCTATGAGCAACGACAAGGTATCATTCGTAGCGACATCGATACCGAACTGACGGCCATCATGTTTGCGCATATCAAGAATAGTTATGACAGCGGTCTCACCGGAGCAAAAATGGACTTTGATTTGCTCAAAAGGACCTATCGAGGCCTATATAAATTGATAAAAACGCCACAAAATTAAGATATTTGTCGTTTTTGAACGTTTGTTCGAAATTAAAGCAGTACTTTTGCAGTCGGTTTTGAAATCAAAATCAAAAAATATGGCAACAAAACATTATTTAGACTATCTTGAGGAGTCGATCAAGACTCAATGGGATATGCTGGCGCTGAAGGATATCGACAGCGACAACAGTTATACATTCGGAGGACTGGCAACAGAGATTGAGAAGTTGCACGTAACCTTCGAGGCCCTGGGAATCAAACCGGGAGACAAGATTGCACTTTGCGGTCGAAATTGTGCCAATTGGGGTGTACTCTTCCTGGCTATTGAGACCTATCATGCCGTAGTAGTAAGTATTTTGCCCGATTTCACCGGCGATGATATTCACGGACTGGTTAACCACTCGGAGGCAGACTTGCTCTATGTGGGTCCGAATGTACGCAAGAAAATTGATACCACGCAAATGCCGAAGTTGAAAGCTACGATCTTCATGGACGAGTTTTCGATCATCGACGCAACGGATAAGGCAAAGAAAGCTTATGCAAAAGTGGACGATTTGTTCGCAAAGAAATATCCGGAAGGTGTAAAACCTGAGGATGTGAACTATCCGAAAGATAACTTCGATGAACTGGCGTTGATCAACTATACTTCCGGTTCGACCGGCAATCCGAAAGGCGTGATGCTGACTCACCTGAGCATGAGCGGAAACGTAGAGTTCGCAGGCGAGCACATACCTCATCAGAAGGGTGATCGCGTGCTGAGCATGCTGCCCGTAGCGCATATGTTCGGATTGATGTTTGAGTTCCTGTATCAGGTTTGCTGTGGTTCGCAGGTTTATTTCCTGACCAAGGCTCCTACTCCATCGGCGCTGATGAAAGCGTTTGCGGAAGTGAAGCCGTTTATGATTCTGACGGTTCCATTGGTGATTGAGAAGATTATCAAGAAGAAAGTGCTGCCGCAGATCAACAAGCCGATTGTACGTTTCCTCTGGAAGGTACCCGGCATCAAGAATGTGATTCGCGGCAAGGTAAAACAAGGATTGGACAATGCTTTCGGCAACGAGTTGCGTCACTTGATTATCGGTGGTGCGGCACTGAATGGCGAAGTAGAGCGCGTGCTGAAGGATATCAATTATCAGTACTGCGTAGGTTACGGTATGACGGAGTGCGGCCCGCTGATCAGTTATGAGGACTGGCATTACTTTAAGTTCCATAGTTGTGGTAAGGAGATTCCGCAGTGCCACGTGCGTATTGACTCGGATGACCCGATCCACAAAGACGGTGAAATACAAGTGAAGGGTATCAACGTGATGCTCGGTTACTACAAGAACGAGGAGGCTACGAAGGCTATCTTTACGAAGGATGGTTGGATGCGTACCGGTGACCTGGGCGTACTGGATAAGGAAGGTAATATATTCATCCACGGTCGTTCGAAGAACATGATTCTCGGTCCGAGTGGTCAAAACATCTATCCGGAAGAGATTGAGGATAAGCTGAATAACATGCCTTGCGTAGTAGAGTCTATCGTACTGGAGCGCGAAGGAAAACTGGTAGGACTCGTATTCCCGGACAATTCTCCTGAGGGCAAGAAAGTGCTGGGCGATAAGACCATCACGGAAATGATGGAAGAGAACCGCGCAATCTTGAACCGCGAGTTGCCGCAGTATAGCCAGATTTCGGCTATTGAACTGGTGACCGAGGAATTTGAGAAGACTCCGAAGCGTTCGATCAAGCGTTACTTGTATAAGTAAAAAATTAGGTTAATAAATAATACAATATTTGGGTTAAAGAATAAACGTAATACACATTGCGTTTATAAACAAAAGGAATTTTTTCATACTCGGCAAGTGCTGCTCGTGAGAGTGGCACTTGTTTTTTTATGGCATGATTCTTGTGTATGTTAGAAAAAATGAGTATCTTTGCATCATGAAACGGATTTTAGGATTACTATTTGTCTGCGTGCTATCGATTGGCGTGTGGGCACAGCAGTTTAAGCAAGGTGAGTTATGGTATGAAGTCACCGGGAAAAAGACGGTACAGGTGGTAGCTGACCCTACGGATTCGTTGTATCGGCAGATGGAACAGGTTCAAGTGCCGAAATCGGTGGAATATGAAGGACAGACGTATCAAGTGGTTCGTCTGGATGATCAGGCGTTTCGGTACTGTCATCTCATGCAAACCATTCAATTGCCGGAAGGATTACAAGAGATTGGATTCCAGGCATTTATGAATTGCACACAACTGAAGGAGATACGCCTGCCGAAGACAATGCGACGGATTGATGATATGGCCTTTTACGGATGTGCCAGTCTGGAAACGGTATATGTAGGTAAGAAGATAACGCGTTGGCCGGATATGTGTTTCTCTGATTGTCAGCGGTTAACAGCGATCTATCATGCCGGAAGTCGTCCTCCGAAGTATTGTAAAATGAGTTTCTTCAATTGTCCGGAACAGATCACATATTACCGAATTCGATAAGCGGGAGTGCACCGAAGAGGATGCCGTCTCCCTACTCTACAACGCCTCATCCGTGGGCGAGAATCGCCGCTGAGGAGGTGGTAGGAGAGATGCATGCCTATATGCGTGAGCATCCGGAGTCGGAATTGCACTGGCAAGGTAAGATGTTTGGTGTGCTGGTTGTAGAAACGAAAGAAAAGGAGTATCGATATCTGAAAGCTTTCTCATCCGTTCTGGACGGGAAGCATGAAATGGCGGGTTTTGTACCGCCTGTTTTTGATTTCACCGATCCAAATGGCTATTTCAGGCAACAGGAAGCTATTATTTCTTCGATGAAAGATCCGTCGGAGGAACGAAAACAGAAGAGTCGCCTGTTGCAGCGTTGGCTTTTCTCGCAATATCGGATGTTGTCTGCATCGGGCGAACCCAAGAATCTACTGGAGGTATTTCGAGCAGAAAAGCCGATTTTATCGGAAGAAGTCTATTTCTCCGGTGAGCGAAGTAAGGCCGAGAACTTACCTCCGGCGGGAAGTGGTGAATGCTGTGCGCCTAAGTTGCTGCAATATGCACTGAAGAATCAGTATAAGCCACTGGCTTTAGCAGAATTCTGGATTGGCGCACCCGATGCGCGTGAATTGCGTCAAGAGGGCTATTTCTACGGTGCATGTATGGGCAAATGCCGGCCTATACTCAGGCATATGCTCCTGGGGATAGAGACGGATGATACGATAGAGGAACAACTGAATAATGAGGAACTGAAAAAGAAAGTAAGGGTGCTGTATGAGGATGATTATCTGCTGGTTGCACTGAAACCAGCCGGATTGTTGACGGTTCCTGGTAAAAGAGATATGATTGATTTGGAGCGCTGTTTGCAGGAACTAAGGGGATTAGAATATGTAAAAGCAGTGCATCGATTGGATCAGGATACCTCGGGCATAGTGGTATGCGTAAAAGAGGCGTCCCTATATAGCGTTTTGCAGAAACAGTTCAGTTCGCGAAAAGTTGTAAAACGATATGAGGCCGTTGTATGTCCACAAGCAGGCTGTACGATAATGGATAAGGGGACTATATCACTTCCGTTGCTGCTAAATCCGCTGGACAGGCCTCGTCAAATGGTAGATTATCGATATGGAAAGCCGGCTGAGACGCGATATGAAGTTAGGAAACGCTTGCCTAATGGATGGGTTTGTCTTAATCTTTATCCTATGACAGGCAGAACGCATCAATTGCGTGTTCATTGTGCACATCCGGATGGGCTGAATGCGCCGATTAAGGGTGATCGATTGTACGGCAAGCCAGACAGTCGTCTTTTTCTACATGCAGCTGAGATTCGATTTTCGCATCCAGTAACCGGTTCTAGTTTGAAATTTTCCGTTCATTCTGAGTGGTAAGATTTTGCCACTAAAAATGACTGGTTTCATCGCGCTTTTTATATAAAGTGCTACTTTAAGCGCACCCATTTTGACCCTTTTTCCAACCTCAAAAATTTTATAAGTTTCAGAGGAGCATTTTTTTGAAGGTGGTGTAACTGGTATTTGAAAATTTTTCTATAAGAAAAATACGAATGAATTATTTCAGTTGTGGCAAAATCCATTCGCAGCAAAAAATGCTAAAAATTAGTTGATTTATCTCAATTGAAACTTTAAGAGAGGAAAAATATAGTCGATTTCATCGGGGTGTGGAGTGATGGGCATAGAAAGGGGCAAAATAGGGCTTTGAGAATGAAAAAATCGTGGGGAATTACCGATAAAATCGCAAATATTTCATTCTCGTGGCGTTTAAAAAGAAGAAAATGGCGGTAGGTTTAGGATGGTATAGGCTAATAATCAGTGGATTGGGCATATAAAAGGTAGTGAAAACAGCAGAAAATATGTTTTGCAACATTTTTTGCTGATTTTGTTAACAAAATATTTGCATATGTTAAAAATAATGTGTAACTTTGCAAGCGAAAATGAAATTAACCTTATTATTTATACGCGTATGAAAAACACTTTTACCCTTTTGATGAGCTTTGTGCTCGCAATGATTATTTGTGTAGGTTGCGGTAATGGGAAGCAATCGACGACCGCCAACATGGCCGATCCTTGGGATGAGCAGTGGGGAGAGAATCCGGACACCTTTACCACTCCGGACCTGAACTGGTTGAGTTTGCGAGGTCATGTGAAATCGATGGTAATGAACGGTCGTACTCGTTTTGAGTTGGATCGTGACGGTAACCTGACGTATTTGAAATTACACGGATTGTC
>JAFPLG010000142.1 GCA_017402895.1 Paludibacteraceae bacterium | reverse complement strand
GTTTTCATTTGATCTTGGAAATCTTCGAGGCCGGTACGCCTGTCAAGTTCCAGATTGCGAATGTCTCTGGTGCGAACCAACGTACAAAGGGCACCGTGATCATGTCAGGCTCTGTAGTCATCACCGCGCTCAACGTGTCGTCGCAGGTAAAAACTACGATCGCATACGACGCGACTTTGACGGGATGGGGCGACTACACCGTCGGCTCGTAATCTCTCTCGTGTCAGCCCCGGAGCGTCCATGTTGCTGTGGACCTCCGAGGGTTGGCATTTTTCACTTTACCTCGTAAAGCCAAGGGGGTCTTACCTCGTAAAGCCCCTGCCACTTATCGAGGATAACCCCTAAAACCCCTAAAGCAACATGGCAAAGAAAATCACCTTATGCGGCAAAGAACTCACGCTCGCATATTCACTTCACGCAGCGGTCAGCTACGAAAAAATGACCGGCAAGTCGGCTCTCGATCTTGCCCAGTTCCAAAACTACCAACTATCCCCAGTCATCGAACTCGGCTATTGCATGCTGCTCGGCTGCAACAAGCAGGAAGACGTGCCCGAACTCGAAGCCATGCTCCGCGACATCGACACGACGGAGAAGATGACGGAGTTTGTGCAAGCCGTCAGCGAGGAACTCATCGCGTTCTATCAGCCGGACAAATCCGCTGACCAGAAACCCAGTGAGGATGCGTCAAAAAACGCATAACCGCCCTCCAACTCTATGAGATTATAGTCGGAGAGGGCGGAGTCGCACCCGATTACTTCCTGTACCGCATGCAATGGTGGGAAGTGAACCGCTACCTTGCCGGCATCCACCGCCGCCACCGCACCGCTTGGGAAAACACCCGCGCCCTGCAATGGTTCTTGGCACGCATGTTCGGCGACAGCAAGAAAAACAACATCCCGAGCAGTCCGCAAGACTTCTACAAGTTCGCGTGGGAGGAAGACCAGACCTCGCTCCCCACCATCACCGAGCAGGATCCCCAAGACCTCCAAGACCTCATGGCGAATTATAAATGGTAACTAACGCCTGCTCGGCGTAAATGAGCAAACAGTGTTTTTCATGGTATTAGATTTTAAGGTTAATTTGGAACCGCCAGCCTGTGAAGGTCGGCGGTTTTTTCGCTAAAAACGAGGCGAATCCGCTAAAAATGCAAAATTTATTTGCGTATATCCGAGAAAATTAGTACTTTTGCGGCCAAAAATAAAAACACAATGAAAAAGATACTACCTCTACTCGCCATCGCGATCATCTTCGCAGCATGCAAGCAGGACGAACCTGCCAAGCAGCAAGTCACATTCCGCGTCTCTAACTTCACATCGACCACAGAGCCGCTCAAGGCTCCTGCATCGCTCGTGGATGGTGACGACGGCGCATTGACCGACCTCATCATATTCGATGGCTCAGAGTACCTATTGCGTCAGCAATCGACAGATCCCGATTTCGGCACCATCACCGTCCTGCTGACAACTGGCAATCATGACCTGCACTTTATCGCTACCCGTTCCACCGGCCTATTAGTCGAAGACGGCATACTGACGTGCACATCGCTCAAAAACACCTTCGGAAAGACCGTCCACCTCAATGTGGCAGGAGGTGGCGACCAGAACGTCACACTCGACCGACTGACAGGCAAACTGATCCTCACCATCAACGATGAGATACCGACCGGCGCGAGCAACCTGCGCATCCAGATTGGCAGACGCTACACATCGCTCGATCCGCAAACGCTATTCGGTGTAAACTCAGCAGCCTTTGACCAGAACGTCAGCCTCACGTCCAAGGTAGGGCAAAGCGGCTACCAAATCACGCTCTACATGCTTGCAGACGATGCCGACGGTTACGAGACGACCTTCACGCTGACGGCCACCAACACATCTTCGCAGGTTATTGGGCAAGCGACGGGTAACATCACCATCGCGCCGAACACCAAGACACTCCTTTCAGGCAATCTGTTCACCGGCACCCGCTCGTTCATATCGCTCAACTCAGCATGGAACGCCGACATCGAAGAGAATTTCTAAAGCCGGAGACGCATGTTCAGGAAGTTTGCTTCACGAACATATTGTGTGCTTCTGCTTATAGTTGGACTTTTCACTTCGTGCCAAGACGAACCAACAGCCCAGTCTTCTGAGACAGGCGCAACAGAAGCCATCGTATTCGAGACCGACAGCACCGAGTGGCGCGTTTGCATCTTCGCTGAGCATCTATTATATAGCAAGGCGGTGGAAGTCAATCTCCCATCGCCTTGGCTGCTTCCTACTCGCGAGGACGCACAAATACTCAAGACTTGCACCTATCCGCACGATGAGCGGTTCGTGACATCAGACGGCTACACATTCGGTATGCCATCGTCATCCGTCTCAAAGGCCGGGCAGAAGACGCAGTACTCCGTGCTCGGTCTCTGGAAACGACCTACGACAATATCTGTCCAGTTTTCACGTAGTCGATGATGCGCCTGTTCCACTTGGCCGTTCGGCTCCAGTCGTACTTCTCATAGAATCGGCCGTTCACCGTCCGAGCCACGTGCCCCATGCTTTTGTCAATGACAATCTCAGGGCACTCAATCTCTCCGGCAAGCGTCGCCCACGTCCTGCGGATAATCTCCATATTCACCTTGAATCCGAGTTCCTTCGACAACTCAGCATAGTTGTCACACATCCGATATTGCAACGACCTGAATCCCGCCGCAAAGTTGAACAATCTGCCTTCGCCTTGGTACTTTTCCGCAATGGCAGCCAACTCAGGCTCCACGCGGATGCACGTCTTCTTCTGCGTACAACGCTGCACCTTGTGCCTCACAAATGACACTTCGCCGTTCACAGGTTCTGCCATCTCATACAAGTCCATGAAGTTTGCACCGCAAAGATAGAAGCTCGCCATCAGCACATCCTTGGCACGCTGCAATCCAGGACGCTTGTCATATTCCATCAACTCCTTCACCTGCTCGCGGCTGATGGTCTCGATGTCCTTCTCAGGCACTCGCTCAATCTTATAGTCAAAGTACGGATCATGCGCACGGTCACACTTGCCAAACCGCTGACCTTCCTTATACGCTGCCCGCACATAGCTCTCCACCTTGAACCGCGTCTGCTCGCCGCTGGTGCGATTCCTTAGCCACGCCCTCATATCCGTCAGCCGCTGGTAGT
>JAFPLG010000141.1 GCA_017402895.1 Paludibacteraceae bacterium | reverse complement strand
TGCGCCTTGGCAAGGAAATGCTCGAAGTCCTCCCGCGTGCCGAACTCAGGGTTGAAATCACAGTAGTCGATAATCGAATAGTAGCTACCCAGCGTACCCTTGCGGGTAATCACGCCGATAGGTTGAAGCGGCATCATCCAGATGATATCCACGCCCAGTTCTTTCAAAGCCGGCAACTCTGCCTCTGCAGCGGCAAACGTGCCTTCGGGAGTGAACTGACGGGTGTTGAGCTCGTAGATAGTGGCATCATACGACCACGATGCGTGCGGACGCGGTGAAGGTTTGGTACATGACGCAAGCGCACAAGCGCAAAGGAGAATAAGGAACAATTTTTTCATGATGGTATGTTGTTTAAATGATTCATTCTGGCTGCAAAGATACTGCTTTTTTTTGAAATGACCAAGAAAAAAGCGGTATTTGAACGTTTTTTTATGCCAAAAGGCAAAAAAATTTGGTAATGTCAGTTTTTTTTTGTAACTTTGCACCGCAAAACTATGTAAAACGAAAGGAGCCCATCATGAGAGAGCCTCGACGCGTATTATTCGTAAGCCAAGAAATCTCGCCCTACTTAGCGGACGAGACGCCCATCCGCCTGTTCAACAGGCGCCTGCCTCAGGCCTGCCAAGAAGCCGGCATCGAGACCCGTACGTTCATGCCGAAGTACGGTGACATCAATGAACGTAAGAATCAACTTCACGAAGTGATCAGGCTCTCGGGCATCAACATCATCATCGCAGAGAGCGACCACCCGCTGCTGCTCAAAGTGGCATCCATCCAGTCTGCACGTATTCAGATCTATTTCATCGACAACGATGACTATTTCCGCAAACGCAAAGGAGTGGTGTGTGATGAGACCGGCACGGAGCACCCTGACAACGACGAGCGCTGCATCTTCTTCGCCCGCGGCACGTTGGAGACCGTGCAGAAGATGAGTTGGTTCCCCGGTATCGTACAATGCTCCGGATGGATGACAGCCCTTGTACCCCTCTATATCCGCACAGCCTATCACGACACGCCGTTCTTCGGCAAGTCAAAAGTGGTGGTGGGACTTACAGAAGAGCGGTTTGACATCCCGTTTGGCACAGATTTTGCACAGAAATTACGGTTCGAAGGCGTCAGTCGTGACTCCGTAGCGCACCTCTACGACACAGAAGTGGACTACACCACGCTCATGAAATTGGCCATCGACCATGCCGACGCAGTGGCGATACAAAGCCCGAACGCTGACCCCGAACTGATTGCCTACGCCCGCGAGAAAGGGATAGAAGTGTGGGACTTCAGCGACGGCGATGTGGCTAACTGTGTAGAGGCATACAAGCAGTTTGACAATGTGACGATTTGACAGGTAGTAAATTGAAGAGATTTTATCAACATATGATGTGCTGGCTCATCGGGCTGGCATGTATAGTGAGCGGCTGCAAAAAGGACTCCGAAACTCCCGGATCGGGGTTGATTGACAACGATGAGTCCATATTGGTAGGTTGTGACACGTTCGCGCTGAGTTCTATCCTCCGCCCGGGTGAGTATATCTACACCACCCCCGATTCGTTCCTGCTGGGTGAGTGCGAGACCCTTTTCGGCACCCTTCACGCAGATATCCTGACCCAAATGGTAGCACCCGAAGGGTTTCGTTACCCTGACGGCGCAGAGGTGGACTCTATCCGCCTGTTCCTATACTATACCACATGGCATGGCAGCGGCAACACTCCGCTCAGTATCAATGTGTACGAGATGGACGGCGAGGTGCTGGAGTATGCGGGCGTCTATTCGAGCGAGGATTCATTGTCGCGCTTCTGCAGCAAAAAGACCTGCCTGGTGGACAAGCCGCGTATCGTTGTGGCTTCCGACCCCACCGACTCGGTGTACAACTCGTCCACAGGCAAATACGTGTCGCTTGTCACGTTCCGCATGACCGACGAGTTCCGCGACCGCTTCTTCGCCATCAAAGATTTCTCCACGCAAGAGAATTTCAACAAGCAATTCAAGGGCCTCTATATCACCACCGAGTTCGGCGGCGCCACCATCCTGCATGTGCCGGAGATAAGCATGGCGGTGTACTATCACTACGACTATCACCAGTTGTATGACACCACCACCATTCGTGAAACCGATGTCAAAGGTTTCTACGCCAACACCGAGGTGCGACAGATTAATCACTACGAACTCATCAACACGCAGCTGGACACCCTGACCGTGATAGACGATGATATCGATTTTATCGTGTCGCCGGGCTATATCTTCACCCAACTGACCATCCCTCTCCGCCATATGAGCGACTCTATTTTGGGCGAGATTGGCGAGAAGCGTCCGTACATCAACCAGGCGAAGATATCGGTGGAGATTCTCAACTACTACGAAGGCACAGAAGCGGAGCGTCCGCAGGAATATTGGGCACAGCCGAGCGAATACATGCTCCTCATCCGGGAGGATGCCTTGGCTCGTTTCTTCTCGTCCAACGAATTGCCTACCGACACCTGCGCCCTGCTGCAGTCTATCTCCATAGACGTGGATTCGCTGGACGTAACGCACTACATGTACGATTACGACCTCTCGTCCCTACTCACCCACGAGTTCCGCCGCAGAGAAGCCGGAGAGACGTTGCCCGACTCCCTCACTATGGTGCTGGTGCCGGTGGACGTGACCACCGTGCAGTCATCTTCCACGACCACGTCCGTGACTGCCGTGAAGCATAAACAAACAATTAGCGCCACGGTTATCCGCAGCGCCAATATTCAGGACAACCCCATGCAGTTGGAGGTTGTGTATTCCGGATTCTAACTCCCTATTAAAGAATAGCCTTGTAAGCCTCGGCATCCATCAGGTTGTCGAGTTCTGCAGGATTGTTGACGGAGATCTTAATCATCCATCCTTCTCCGTACGGGTCGTTGTTGACCAGTTCCGGCTGGTCGTTGAGTGCCTCGTTAAACTCCAGCACCTCGCCCGTAGCAGGCATATTGAGGTCGGAAACGGTTTTAACGGCTTCTACAGAGCCGAACACGGCACCTTGCTCGATGGTCTCGCCAACGGTATCCACATCCACAAACACGATTTCGCCCAGCTCTGACTGTGCATAATCGGTAATACCCACATAGGCCACATCACCTTCCACACGAATCCACTCGTGCTCGTTGGTGTACTTAAGATTTGCAGGGAAATTCATAATTCAAATTCAAGAATTGAAAGTTGTTTATTGTATACTAAAAAGAGTCTTCCGGCCTCGCATACATAGCGAAGAAAGCCGAAAGACTCTAAATTGCTTATCGCAGGTCCGATCCGTTGTCAATCTGGTTGCCCACGGTTGACATCGCGCAGCGGAAACCGATGGTGGACGAACTCTTGTCCTGCTCCAGATAACGACGCGAAGCAGGGTTCAGCCAGTAGATACGGTCATGCCACGAACCGCCCTTATACACGCGTGTATTCTTGGTAATCTTCGGAGCAAGAATATCGGTCGGGTCGTACTTGATGACGGGCTCGTCTTCATCCTCACCTACTGCAGCCACCATCGTTGTGTCAAGCGGATAGTCGGTGTCAAGACGTGAAGCGAAGTCGCCGTCTTTCCAGTCACGAAGGTCATCCTCGCTGGTGAACTCTACAGCCACACGACCGAGCGAGTCAATCACATAGGTTTCTATACCTTCTTCGTTGAGGGTTTTCTTCGGACGCATATACACGTTACCACGGAACGAGTTGTACTCCGAGGTCTCCTGGTTGGTGGTCTCACGATACACATCCAGCACCCATTCGTTCACGTTACCCGCCATGTTGTACAGACCGAAATCGTTCGGCACATACTCATCCACGGGAGCCGTGATGACATACTTGTCGTTCAGCGCACCGCTGACACCCATCATGTCGCCTCGTCCACGAACGAAGTTGGCCTGAAGTTGGCCCATCTGCTCCTTGGAGAGGTTACGCGGATGATAACCCGACCACGGGTAGATCTTACCCTCTACGGTCAGACCGTCTTCGCCTGCAATAGGAGCGAATGCGGCAAACTCCCACTCTGCCTCGGTCGGCAGACGATAGCCGGGCACCAGGATGCCGTCGGCACGAGTCACCTTGCGCTC
>JAFPLG010000140.1 GCA_017402895.1 Paludibacteraceae bacterium | reverse complement strand
GAATAGTCAACTCGGTACGCAGGAATCGGTTATCCGTTTCTGTAACGACGCGATGGAGCAGGTTCGCGTGATGCCTAACGTGCCTGGCACGCAGATGGCTACCGCCTTTACCCATATCTTCTCGGGTGGTTACGCAGCAGGCTACTATAGCTACAAGTGGTCAGAGGTGCTGGATGCGGACGCCTTCTCGGTATTCAAGGCTGCTGCCAAGAAACGTGGTGGCACTATCTTCGACAAGAAGGCTGCACAGCGTTTCCGTGAGAGTATCCTGGAGCGTGGCGGTACGGAAGAGGCTGCATCGCTCTATCGTAAGTTCCGTGGTCAGGAGCCGACGGTTGACGCACTTATGGAACGTGACGGTATTCGCAAGTCGGCTGATACGAAATCGAAAAAGAAGAAATAAATGAAACATTGTCATTGGATCATATTGCTGGCCGTTCTGTTCGCCGCAGTGACGCCTGTTGCTGCGGCTGAGCAGACGCGCGAGCGTTTGCCCCAGCGTTATCTCAATTACTCGGGCAACTCCTCGTTGAGCATCATCAATCTGGGATATACTTATTCGATTCCGGATAATATGCATATCCTCGAAGCCGGTATTCTGGCCTTCCGTTATAAGTGGTTTGGTATGTCGCCACTTAACTTTGAGATGGCGTTGGTCAAGAATGATGAGGGTAAGATAAAGCCATCCAAGTGGTGTGGCTACAAACCGCTCATCCACTTCTATGCACCGATTGGCCGTTCGGTCTCGCTGTCACCGTATCTGGGTGCTTCGCTGGATTGTAGCGGACTTGGAAAATATTTGATCAAGAACTATGAGTACAACAAAGATGATAACTTCTTTGTGGATGTGATAGGAGGTTTGTCCGTATATATGACCTTTATTCCGGAGGTGCCGTTCGAGGTGCGTGCAGAATATCGCTATCCGGCTATTAAGAATCAGAAAGATCCGATGTCGCAAGGATTCTATGTATCGGCCCGCGTTCATTTTGCAAAGCCTTTTGGGCAGAACAAGTAACCCCCACTGATTGCAAAAGATCAAAGCAATAACGAAAAAAGCCGTCCTCGCGACGGCTTTTTTTCCATAGGTATTAGTCTGTTATATTTAAGGTACAAAAAAGATTGTGTTGTTTGTTCTTTTCTTTTGACGCTGCAAAATTACTACTTTTTTTTGGTCTGAACAAATATTTTTGTATGTTATAAAACATGTTTTTGCAAAAAGTAGCATTTTTTTGTAGCAAAATGCTATTTCCGCTCCAACTCAATCACCTCCAGATCGCGAATCTCGCTTCCGTCAATCGTGAAACGAAGTAGTGTCTGCACCGTTTGCCAACCTTGTTTTCCTGCAGCCCCCGGGTTCATCGTGAGAAAGTCCCACTGATGGTCGTACATCACTTTGAGGATATGGCTGTGTCCGCAGACGAATAATCCGATACGCTGTTCAGGCGATGCGGCTTTGTTACGCTGAAACATCGGAATGAGCCATGGATTGTAATGCCCAGGATAACCGCCGATATGGGTCATCAGTACATTCACCTGCTCCACGCGGAAACGATAGAACTCACTGAGTGAGTAGCGCACATCGCCCGAATCCATATTACCATATACCGCACGCGTGGGCTTGAATTCTCGCAAGCGGCGCAACACATCTTCGCTTCCTATATCGCCGGCATGCCATATCTCATTTACGTTCTTGAAATGATCTAAGACGCGCGGATCCAACAGTCCATGCGTGTCGCTGAGAACTCCGATGCGTGTCATTTGCGTGTCAGTTTGTCGATAGTGAAGATGGCTGCCAAAATAGCCACGGTGATGATGAGCAGAAAGAAGATAATATCACGCAAGTCGAGTACGCCGCGCGATAGACTGGAGTAGTGATCCTGGAACAAGGTCCAGTATAGAACAAAACAACTGAGCGCGCCGGCGATGAAGCAGACTATCTGACTCTTGCTGAACGTGGCACAGAGTATGCCGATTGCCATGAAGGTGCCGCTGAGCAGAATGAGTCCCAGGAACGAGCCCAGGAAAGCTCCGCTATCTAGGTTGCCTATCGGTTCGGCCATGTAGGCTACGATGAAGTAGTGGACAAAGCAAGGCAGTAGACCAATCAACACCAACGTCCATGCAGCGAAGTACTTGCTGAGCATGATACGCGTGAGCGAGATAGGTTTTGTACGAATCAAGTCCCATATACCGCTCTGTCGCTCCTCGGCCAGCAGACGCATCGTTAGGGCCGGGCAGAGCAACATAAAGAGCCACGGACTCAACTGAAATAGTCCATCCACCTGGGCGTACCCGGAGTCAATGATATTCCACTGACCCGGGATAACCCATAGGAAAAGACTGATCGCCAGCAGATACAATCCGATGACGATATATGCTATAGGCGTAGAGAAATAATATGCGAGTTCCTTCTTATACATTAGCCATTAGTCTTTCGCCATTAGCTAGCCATTAGCCTTTCTTGACTGGCGTCTTCGGGAAGAAAATCCAGAAGGCGATAGCTACTACCAATGCATAGAATGCGAAGGTGTACCACGAGTTTTGCCAACCTGCCCAAACCTGTGCGAAATCAGCTGCTTCACCAAGCGAGTACACATTCTTCGTTACAACAGCCTGTGCGGCCAGTGTGCCGATCGTAGCACCAATACCGTTCGTCATGACCATAAACAATCCTTGTGCACTGGAGCGCATCGACGGATCGGTCTCTTGGTCCACGTAGAG
>JAFPLG010000139.1 GCA_017402895.1 Paludibacteraceae bacterium | reverse complement strand
TGACTTCCACGAAGACTGCGTAAATATCATCATGAAGGACCTGGTGCGACTAATGAACCCAAAGTACCTGGAGGTGACCGGTTATTTCATGCCGCGCGGAGGTATCAGCATCTACCCCTTTGCCAACTACGCAGACAAGGATCACGAAGCGTTAAAAGAACAACGTCTCCGCGAACAATTCAGCAAAGCATATGAAAGATAGTCTGATTGTTCTATCGGGTGGACTGGACTCCACCACCCTGCTCTACGAATACCAGGACCGTATCGCCTTGGCTGTTTCGTTCCACTACGGCAGTAATCACAATGACAAGGAGTTAGCTTTTGCCCGTCTGCATTGTGAGCGGCTCGGTATTCCGCATAAGATAATCCGTCTGCCCTTCTTCAAGGAGCTGTTTCACTCCTCGCTACTGGAAGGCGCTGATGCTATTCCCGAGGGCAACTACGACGATGAGAACATGCGTTCGACGGTCGTTCCCTTCCGCAACGGCATCATGCTATCTATCGCGGCCGGCATCGCCGAAAACGAGAAACTACAGTATATCATGCTGGCCAATCATGCGGGCGACCATACGATCTATCCAGATTGTCGTCCCGAGTTTGTAGAGGCAATGGATCAGGCAGTACAGGCCGGAACATGGAATAATGTTCGACTGCTCACACCCTATACGCATATCACCAAGACGGATATCGTGCGTCATGGCCTAAAACTCGGCATCAACTACGACGAGACATGGAGTTGTTACCGCGGAGGTGATAAGCCCTGCGGCGTATGTGGAACCTGTCGCGAACGCGAAGAAGCGCTCCGCGAAGCGAGAAAAAATTAAATCATCGTAATAACGTAATTACGTAATAACGAAAAAAATATGTACTACGTAGAAAAACGCATAGAGATTTCGGCAGCGCACAACTTGATGCTGTCGTACGAGAGCAAGTGCGAGAATCTGCACGGCCACAACTGGATTATCGTGGTGTACTGCAAGGCTGAGAAACTGAACCAAGACGGCATGGTCACCGACTTCACGCATATCAAGCGCGTTGTCAAGGACACCTTCGACCACAAGTATATCAACGAAGTGCTAGATGTCAACCCGTCCGCAGAGAATATCGCCCGTTGGATCTGCGACCACGTAGAGAACTGCTACAAAGTGTCGGTTCAGGAGAGCGAAGGAAATGTCGCTATCTACGAAAAATCCTAGGTTTTCCTAGGACTACCTAGGTCTTCCTATGTCTTATAGAGTTAACGAAATATTCTACACGCTTCAGGGCGAAGGGGCCCATATGGGTATTCCCGCAGTATTCATCCGACTGAGCGGATGTAATCTGCGTTGTCCGTGGTGCGACACCGACTTTGCGGAGGCTATGCCCATGACGGCCGAAGAGATTGTAGGCGAAGCGCTTGCGCTCTACGACATCCCGAATGAACGCCGCCGCATGGTGGTTCTCACGGGTGGTGAACCGAGTCTGCAGGTAGATAGTGCACTCGTTGACGCACTCCATGCAGCCGGGTTCTATATCTGCATAGAGACGAATGGCACGCATCCCCTACCCGAGGGCATCGATTGGATTACCTGCTCGCCAAAGGTCGAGTGTCTCGACACCCGAAAAAGCCATGCGGGTCTTGCGCTGCGACAAGTCAATGAAGTGAAGGTGGTCTATACAGGAGAATATAATCCGGAAGTATGGCGCGAACATCTGGAAGCAGAGCACTGGATGTTACAACCCCTGCGCTATACAGGTGAGTGGCTACTCAACAACTGCGACGCCTTTGAGGATGACCGCAACGACAACATGGACGATACAGTCCGCTATATCCTCAGCCATCCCTTCTGGCGATTAAGCATTCAAATACATAAAATAGTCGGTCTCCGCTAATGGAAACCGACTATTTTTTCAATTATTGGCTCCGGAGCCTACTCCGCTTAGTATTGCGCGGCGTCGTAGACCTGATCAGCTATCTCCGACGAGGCCAGGCGCTCAATCAGGCAGAACGCGAAATCGGACGATAGACCCGGGCCCTTTGCCGTGATGACATTCTTGCTCTCAACCACCAGGCCACCGACATAACTCTCGCCCAAATATTTTTCAAATCCCGGATAACACGTAGCTTGCTTACCTTCTAATATTCCCAGTTGACCCAGCACAGATGGTGCAGCACAGATAGCCGCGATGAGTTTGCCGGCTGCGTTGTGGCTTGTGAGCAACTCGCATAGATTAGCGTGTTCAATCAGTTTGGTTGCTCCGCCCGGCAGGATAAGCATCTCTGCGTCGGTAAAATCGATATCTTCCATCAATCCATCTGCCTCTACCGCGATGTTATGCGCTCCGAGCACCAGCGGTTTGCCGGTGAGCGAAACAGTAGTTACAGCAATGTTTGCACGACGTAACAAATCGATCGTTGTGATGGCCTCTATTTCTTCGAAGCCGTTGTCAAGAAACAAGTAATTCATACAGTAATTATGTAGGGATTGTATAGGTTATCAGACCAATCTGGTCCTGTTTCTGATCACTTGGAGTGAAGCGCGCCTCACGCGCCTTCTGTAGCATAGCATCAATCGTAGCCCGGTCACTAATATTTCCGCCTTTGGCCTCACGGGCGCTCACTACTCGTCCTTCCGGATTGACGCGTATCTCTATCACGACGGTTCCGGGTTGGTATTTGCCTTTCTCCGGTTGGGGCAATGTACCTACGATGTCACGCCCCGACAAACTCCAACTGCCGTTTCCGCTTTTTCCACTACCCTTTCCTTTCGCAGGGTTTGTTCCCGTGCCACTCGAGCCGGCCGATGCCGAACCGCCAGGGCCTCCGGCTCCGCCATTTCCCTGACCGAACAGGCTGCCCATTTTCTGAGCCTTAGCTGCTGCCTCTGCACGTGCTTTAGCCTCAGCCTCTGCCTTCGCTTTTGCCGCAGCCTCGGCTTTCTGGCGGGCCTCTTCTGCAGCTTTTGCTGCCAGGTCCTCCTGAGGTTCTGGTTCCTGCTTCACGGGCGACTCCGTCTGTTGGGTCAAGGGCGGTTTAGTAGCCTCTTGCGGCACTACGGGGCGAGGCGTCTCTGCCGGTGTAGCCGCTGATGTAGGCGTTTGCGCTGCCGGCTCTGGCTCTCCCTCTGCAGCAGCCGCTCCTTCAGCACCTTCTATCGCTTCGTAGGTCAAGGGAAACGACATCTCGTCCATCTCCTCAAAGGCGATCTCCACACCTTCTTCGAGCAGTTCCTGCTCCTTGGTAATACGAATCAGATAGAACCACAAGAACAGAAATAGCAAAGCCCCGATCACCAAGGTAAGGACCGATGCAATAATATGTGATTTATTCTGCAATTTCTGCATTCTCTGTTTCCGGTTCTTCTGCGCGATGGGTTGCCACCACCAGTTTCATGTGATTCTCGTTAGCTATATCCAGTACGCGTACCACTTCCTTGTAGGCAATATCCATGTCTGCATGCAGGGCGATAGTCAGCGTAGAATCATTGCGTTGCAATTCCTGGAGTTTTGCCTCAAGCGCATTGGGAGCGATTTCTTGAGGTTGCCCTTCTCCAACAGCCAGGAAGTACTGACCCAAATTATTTATCGACACCTTTGCCATTTGCGGCTTGGTGGTATCGGTTGAGCGAGCCTGAGGCAAGTTGATCTTGATATCGTTAGGTGCCGACATCGTGCTCGCCATAATAAAGAATAACAGCAGCAGGAAGATGAGGTCGGTCATCGACGACATCGCAAAGGTCGCTTCAACTTTATTTCTGCGTTTTAAAGCCATAATTCAATTTACGATGTACGATTTATACAGGCTCATTGAGCAAGTCCATAAACTCCAGCGTACGTCCTTCCAGTCGACGAACGACACGGTCGATACGCGACACCAGCAGGTTGTAGGCAAACATAGCAATAATACCTACGATCAGACCACCTATCGTGGTCACCATAGCCTTGTACATACCGGTCGAAAGCATTTCCATATCAATAGCACCTCCAGCTTTGTTGGCCATCTCGAAGAAGGTCTGTACCATACCAAGCACCGTACCCAGGAAGCCTAGCATCGGGGCACCAGCAGCGATGGAGGCCATCAGCACGAGGCCTTTCTCCAGTTTGCTTACCTCCAGATTACCCACGTTCTCTATCGCAACCTGTACGTCCTGCATCGGACGACCGATACGCGTGATACCCTTGTCTATCATACGTGCACTCGGCGTGTCAGTTTGCTTGCAAAGTTTCTGCGCCGACTCGATCTTGCCCTCGTGGATATAATCGCGAATCTTGTCCATAAAAGACTTATCCTCCTTCATGGCTGCCTTGAGCACAACAAGACGTTCAATAAAAATATATACTGCGCCCAGCAAGAGAAGAGCCAGAATCACCATAATCCAGCCTCCTAATTGGGCCATTTCCCACAGACTAACGGTTTGTGTCGTTACTGCCTCGGCAGCCGATTGTACTTGAAATAACATATTGATTTATTTACGGTTTGACGATTTATATTATACGAGCAGTGCACGATACTCCTTGATGGTCTGCTCTATTCCCAGATACAGAGCGTCCGATATCAGCGCATGTCCGATGCTCACCTCAGCCGTCCACGGGAAGGCCTTGACGAAGGCTGCCAGGTTGTCACGATTCAGGTCGTGACCGGCATTCATTCCGAGTCCCAATTCATGCGCTTTCTCTGCTGCCGGACGATACATATCGATCGCCTTCTGCGGATCACGCTCATAGAGATTAGCATACGGACCCGTATAGAGCTCCACGCGGTCGGCTCCGGTCTTCTTGGCATACTCAACAGCCTCTACGTCTGGGTCCACAAAGATGCTGACGCGGATACGCTGGGAGTGCAACTGATTGACGATACCCTTCAGCAGGTTCAAGTTGCGCTTCACGTTCCAGCCATGGTTGCTGGTCAGTTGCTTCGGGTCATCCGGAACAAGCGTCACCTGGGTAGGACGAACGTCACCCACCAGCGCCAGAAACTCGTCGGTAGGATTACCTTCGATATTCAGTTCCGTCTTGACCAAACGCTTCAGTTCATACACGTCTTCCCGGCGAATGTGCCGCTCATCCGGACGCGGATGAACCGTGATTCCTTGAGCACCATACTTCTCGCAATTCTGCGCAAACAACTCTACGTCCGGCATTTTACCGCCACGCGAGTTTCGCAAGGTAGCCACCTTGTTGATATTAACACTCAGTCTCGTCATGTTGCAAAAAAGATTTACGCTGCAAAATTACAATATTTTTTTGACATACACAAATTAAAATTTGCATATACGCATTTTTTTTCGTACCTTTGCAGCCAGATTTAAATTAAGTGTATTGTGGCCTTATGAAAATTGCTCTATTTGGAAATACAATGAAGAGCGAGACGATGACCGAAGTCTTGCATATATTGGATTTCATGAAGCGAAACGGTGTGAGCGTACTGCTCTCACAAGAACTGCGCCAAGAACTAAACATCCGCGACATACCTGCTTTCCCTGACAGTCCGTCCGAGGCCGGAGAGAACGACGACCTGGTCGATTTTGCCGTTTCGGTAGGCGGTGACGGAACCTTCCTAACCACAGCCGCTATCATAGGCGATCGTAACATCCCTATCCTGGGTATTAACTGCGGACACCTGGGTTTTCTGGCCGACGTCCAGACCAAGGATGTAGATACTATCCTGGCACAACTGCTGGCCGGACAATACACGATTGAGCAACGTGCTCTGCTGAACGTGAGTTGCGGAAAAGAGAACCTCATTATGGCACCTAATGCGCTCAACGAGATCGCTATTCTCAAGCAGGGTTTCAGCAACATGATATCTATCGAGGTGCACGTCAACGGCGAACTGCTTCACAACTACCACGCCGACGGACTGGTCATCTCTACGCCCACCGGCAGTACGGCCTACAACCTGTCGGTCGGAGGTCCGCTTATCGTGCCCCGTACTCGCGTGTTCGTGCTCTCGCCTATCGCCACCCATAGTCTGACGGTTCGTCCGCTGGTTTTCTCCGAGGACTGGAAGATAGACATGAAAATCCAGAGTCGATATGGCAACTACATGATATCCGTGGACGGACGAAGCCAGATACTGAGCGACGAGATACAACTTCATATCGAGCGTGCGCCCTATACTGTCAAACTGG
>JAFPLG010000138.1 GCA_017402895.1 Paludibacteraceae bacterium | reverse complement strand
CTGACGGGAGGCGACAGCCTGGCTGCTAATATCCAGCTGGTGCTGAACAATGCTCGACTGGCCGCTAAGACTGCTGCTGCGATGTGCGTTTAACGAACGCGCTCGCAGTACGAACCGTCGCGGGTGTCGATACGAATGGTCTCGCCCTCGTTGATGAACAACGGAACACGTACCTCAGCGCCTGTCTCAACCGTTGCAGGCTTGAGGGTGTTGGTAGCGGTATCACCCTTCAGACCCGGCTCAGTATAGGTTACCTGCAGCTCTACCTTGGTAGGCAGCTCGGCAAACAGAATCGTGTCGGTCGAAGCGTCGGATACGACGTCTACGACAAATCCTTCTTTGAGGAAGTCGACGCCCGTGATCAGGTCATGTGCGATAGGCACTTGCTCAAAGGTCTCGTTGTTCATGAAGATGTAATCATCACCCTCCTGATAGAGGTATTGATACGGACGACGCTCTACGCGTACATCCTCCAGTTTCTCACCGATGTTGAAGCGGCGCTCCAGAACACGGCCGTCCACAACATCCTTAAATTTCACACGCATAATGGTGTTTCCCTTACCGGGCTTCACGTGCAAAAACTCGATGACGAAATACAAACGGCCGTCCATACGAATGCATACGCCGTTCTTGATGTCTTGACTGTTAATCATATTCGTTAATAGGTTTGTTTTGAATACTTTGTCTTGAAAAATCGTGCAAAGATACGATTTTTCTTGCACATGTGCAAATTTTTTCGTAATTTTGCACACTAATCTATAAAAAACACAAGTCATGCTGGAAAGTATTCATAATTTCTTTGGAGATGTTGATATTTGGGATGTTTTGTCGTCGTTTGTGTTCCTGATTGCTATTATTGATCCGTTCGGTAATATCCCTGTAACGATCTCGATGCAGCAGCGCGGTATTAAGATTCATCCCCATCGTGTCTGTATAGCTAGTCTGATTATCCTGTTGGCTTTCCTGTTCTTGGGTGAGTGGATTCTGAAACTCTTCGGCGTGCAGATTGAGTACTTCGCTATCGCCGGTGGATTCGTGATCTTCCTCATGGCGCTGGAGATGATATTGGATATCACGATATTCAAGACCACGCTCGAAGGTGAGGGATCGCTCGTCCCGCTGGCTTTCCCGATGTATGCGGGTCCGGGTGCGTTTACGGCTCTGCTGGCTATCACGGCCGAATATAGTATCGCCAGCCTGTGTATCTCGCTTTCGCTCTGTATCCTGGTGCTCTACCTCGTGCTGATCGGCACGAACTGGCTTACCAAGTACCTGGGACAGACGTCGCTCTATATCATCCGTAAGTTCTTCGGTATCATCGTGCTGGCTATCGCTTGTAAGCTGATGTTCGGCAATATGGCCGCCATATTCTAACGGTCTGTGACCGAGACAACAAGTGCTTACGAGCACTCCGATAAAAGATAAAACACACAGATATGAAACCTTTTAGTGAAATGACTATTGCGCTGGCAAGCGACCACGCAGGCTACGCGCTCAAGCAGCAGGTACAGCTCTTCTTGGAAGACAACGGTGCCAAGGTGAAGGATTTTGGTTGCTACGGCACGGATAGTTGCGACTATCCCGACTATGCTCACCCGTTGGCTGAGGCCGTGGAGAAGGGTGAGTTTGAGTTCGGTATCGTGATCTGCTCTACGGGCAACGGCATCACCATGACGGCCAACAAGCATCAGGGGGTTCGTGCTGCGCTATGCTGGGATACCAAGTTGGCTGAACTGGCCCGCCAGCACAACAACGCCAACGTACTGGGACTGCCGGCTAACTTCATCTCCAGCATCATGGCGCTGGATATCGTTCGTACGTTCTTCCAGACCGACTTTGAGGGCGGTCGCCACGAGCGTCGCGTCAACAAGATAGCCATTAGCCATTAGCCATTGGCCCTTAGCCGCTATATACTGTCGCGAATAGGCAACGCCGTGCGTTGCTATGCAAGTTATGCACTGAGTCTTCTGGGCTCGGTGCATGTTCATCATATGCCCTGCTTCGTCTCGGTAGAGCCTTCAGCCGTATGCCAACTCCGTTGTCCGGAATGCCCGGTGGGGATGGCTAGTGGCGAAGGGCGAAAGGCGAAAGGCGAAAGGATGATGTCGTCCGAAGTGTGGCAGCGGGTACTCCGTGAGGTGAGTCCGTATGTCCATACGATCCAGTTTTATTTTCAGGGCGAGCCGCTACTCAATCCTCACCTTATAGATATGATACGCGACGCGCACGCGCAAGGTATCTACACGATCGTGAGCACCAATGCCCAAGCCCTGACGCGAGAGATGGCTTCTGCTTTGGTAGAATCAGGTCTCAATCGTATCATCATCTCTATGGACGGACTGACGGAGGCGTCGTATAGTGCGTATCGCGTGGGTGGAAGCCTTGAGCAGACCAAGGCGGCCCTGCGTTACCTGCGCGAAGCGAAAAAACAATCACCCATCATAGAACTCCAATGTCTTCGCTTGCGCACCAACGAGCACGAATGGGCTGAGATGCGTCGCCAATATCGGCAGTTGGGAGCCGACCGTCTGACGCTCAAGACGGCCCAACTCTACGACTATGAGCAGGGCCATCCGCTCATGCCTTCTGATCTGCGTTATGCGCGTTACGAACAGACGGCCGACGGTACGTATCGCTTGCGTCGTCGCCGTCGCATAGGTTGTCTGCGTCTCTGGAGCGGCGTGGTGATCACTACGACGGGCGAGGTGCTGCCGTGCTGTTACGACAAGTCGGGTGACTATGCCTACGGCAATATCATGCGCGAGTCGCTGCGCTCGCTTTTCCATAATGAAAAAGCCCAACGCTTCATGCGTCAGGCTCTTCGTTACGAATATCCTATCTGCCAAAACTGCTGGCAGTAGACCGTTTCCTTTAGAATTTATACGCGGCTCCCAGGAGGAACTGTATGCCCTGGGTCTGGTACCCGTAGTAGATCTCGTTGTTGCGATGGATGATGTTATCCAGTTGGAGGAACACTTCCAGGTTGGGTATCTCTCTTGCACCACGTTTCACGGTGCGCTTTCCTACGGCCATCTCGTACTTACATCCCAGTCCGATTTCGATAATGGGCTTGAGCGTATGGGTCGTACCGTCGGTGGCCATAGCCAGTCGTGAACCCACGAAGCGATTGTCGGAGTAGAGCGACCAGTGGCTATCGATACGTCCGTCGATACGCAGTCCGGCCGTCCACTTGGCACGGTCATATACCGTAGCGCTATCCAGCACGGTTGCGGCGTTGGTGTAGGTGTAACCGGGTGCTTCGTGCCCGAACGAACTCCATAGGAAGTAGTCGCCCCATGCCTTGATATGGATAATGTCGCGGTAGTGGTAGTCGATGAGTCCGCCTACCTTACCTCTGCCATAGTCAGAATAGGCATAACTGAAGCAACCGGCATTCAGCGGCGTGCCGTACTTGTTGAACGAAGCCGCGCCGTCGGCCGTGGTGGCAATGAGCGTCGATTGGTTTTTGAGTAGAGCATATCCTCCGTGCAGTTCGATCAGCAGACCGCTCAGCGGGCTGATATGCAGACCCAGTTCCGCATCCACGGGGGTGTAAGCCGCTATATAACCATCCAGCAATTCCGTATCCCCGGCGTGGTCGTTATTGCAGAGGCGCAACACGCACACTTCCATATCGGTCGCGATTCGCCAAGAACCGTCATGGACAAAGTAAACGGAGCCACCTTCGCCATTGAAGTTACAGATAACCGGCAAATCCCTGTAGCGGTTGCTCTTGTAGGAATAGTCACCCGCCCTGAAAATTCCGTCCTCAGCACTTTCCCATCCGAGAGTATCGATCATTTCAGACGGGGCGGCTTCCCAAGATTCCCAGGTTCCATCGCAGTAGTAATAATAGTTGGTGCTATACCCAAGAACGTGGTTGCTATCATAGGCGAGCATTCCGTTATTTTCTGCGGAGCACTTACCAAGCACTTCTTCCTCGTCTGTCTTGTAAGAAGAGGAGCTTTCGTCATCATCGTCGTACGAAGAACTGCTAGAGTTCATCGAAGAAGACGATTCAAGCCAGTGGCGATATTCCACCCAGCGTTTCTCGGAGCAAATCACGTCCTCGCCAATGCCGTTCACATAGACAATTGCACCCGCAATGGACGGGACGCACGTAGGCAGGGCCTTCATTGTCGAAACCGAGGTCGGGACCAAGGTCAAGGCCTCTTCGCGCCAGCTGTACCCGTCGCAAACCAGGTTAATCTGGAGCGAGCGGACGTAAACGACGGAATCTTCCCTATAATAGTTGCAGGACGGCAAGCTTGAGTAGCTAAACACCGTATCGACAACGATATTCTTGGATTCAGAGGTCGAATCCTTTGCGTTCAGATCGTAATCTTCCCAGTAACCGTCCGAGCAGATCACGGCGGACTCAATATCCGTTAGATAGGCGACCTTACCTTCATTGGAATAATTACAAGAAACACTCTTGTTCATTTCCGAATAGCTTGAGAAGATATAGTCCACGTCAGCGGCTCCCGTGCCACCGCTACTACTGCTACCACAGGCAACGAGCGCCGAAAGGGATACCGCAGAAAAAGCAAATAAAAGAACCTTATTTTTCATCATATCCCCCATTAATCATTTCCCGTTTCGTCAGATTCATCTTCCACAGGATCGTCCACAATGGCTGACGGATCGTCCTGGATACAGCGCACAAAGCACGGATATTCCTTGTCGCGACTTCCGTAAT
>JAFPLG010000137.1 GCA_017402895.1 Paludibacteraceae bacterium | reverse complement strand
CCCAGTGGAAGCCAAGCCAGGCGATATCTTGCTGGATAGAATCTACGTATTCTACATCCTCCTTGACGGGGTTGGTATCGTCAAAACGCAGGTTGCAGACGCCGTTATACTTCTCAGCGATACCAAAGTCCATACAGATGGCCTTGACGTGACCTATATGCAGGTAGCCGTTCGGCTCCGGCGGGAAACGCGTCTGAATACGTCCGTTATTCTTTCCTTCACTCAGGTCTTTCTCTACAATCTGCTCAATAAAATTGAGACTTTTTTCTTCGGTTACGTTTTTTTCTTCTATCATAGTTCTACCTTCGATTTTCATTTTTCAATTTTCATTTTTTCACTCATCCCTTGATAATACCACGTGGGGAATTCTTTACAAACTCCAAGATCATATCCCTATCAGGCGTGGCCTCCATCGTGCTCTCTATTTGCGCCACAGCCTGACTCACATTCAATCCGCCGTTATACAGTTGACGATAGACATCCTGTATCGTATGAATACGCTCCAGCGAGAAACCACGACGGTTCAGTCCTACAGAATTGATACCGCAGTACGAAACGGGGTCACGAGCAGCAATGATAAACGGCGGCACATCCTTATTGATCTTACTTCCGCCCTGTATCATCACATGTCCACCGATATGACTAAACTGGTGAACCAGCGTGCCGCCACCGATGATAGCAAAGTCATCCACTTCCACTTCACCGGCCAGCTGCACGCAGTTCGACATGATAATATGGTCATGCAGCACGCAGTCGTGCGCCACGTGACAATAGGCCATGATTAGGTTGTCGTTGCCCACAACGGTCTTGCCCTTGCTGGCTGTTCCGCGGTGGATCGTGCAGCACTCGCGCATCACATTCCTATCGCCAATGATAGTCCATGCCTCTTCGCCGTGGAACTTCAAGTCTTGAGGTACAGCACCGATCACAGCCGACGGGAATACATGACAGTCGCGGCCTATCTTGGTATACTCGCAGATCGTGGCATTGGCATCAATTCTCGTGCCGTCGCCAATCTCTACATTCTTGTCGATGAACACAAACGGTCCAATCTCTACGCCCTCGCCTATCTTAGCCTCGGGGTGAACACATGCTAATGGACTTATCATATGATTTACGATTTGACGATTTACGATTTTCATTCAGACAGTACCTGGTTGCGGAGCTTACGCACACACTGGGTGTTGAACGTATGGCCGGGTTTGAAGGCCACAATACGTCCCTGGATACGCAGTCCCAGCAACGACAGGTCGCCTATCACGTCCAGCAGTTTATGGCGTGCCGGTTCGTTCTGGTAGTTCAGCGGCGACAGATAACCCAGTTTGGTGGCATCCATATGCGGCTGTCCCAGTTTGTCGCAGAAATAATCCATACCTTCTTGCGACATCTCGGTCTCGTAAATAACCAACGCATTCTTCAGATCACCACCCTTGATCAATCCAACGCGCATCAGGGGTTCTATCTCGCGCACGAAGCAGAACGTACGAGCTGCAGCCACCTCACGAGGATAATCCTTCAGGTCGCTGAGCGTAGCATGTTGCTCGCGCAGCAAGACCGAACGGAACGCTATTGTCACGTCCACCTCATAATGGTCACAAGGCTCGATACGCATCCTATGGCCGTGCTCCGAGACATATTCAATCGGTTCGGTCACTACCCATACCTCTTGTTCGGCATCTTGCTCTTGGAGCCCCACGCGTTGTATCTCCCGTACAAAGAACTTGGCACTTCCATCCAGGATGGGCATCTCCGGACCATCCACTTCGATCAGGCAGTTATCTACGCCCATCGCATACAATGCCGAGAGCGCATGCTCTACGGTGGAGACTTTCCATTTTCCATACTCCAACACCGTGCCTCGCTCCGTTCCGCTCACATAGTCGGCCAGTGCCCGATGGCATGGCTGCTTGGGCAAGTCGATGCGACGGAGCTGTATCCCCGTATTTTCTTCAGACGGAAGGAACGTCGCATTGATCATCAGTCCCGTATGCAATCCCACGCTACTCAGCGTAAACGATTCTTTTATAGTATGTTGCTTCATATCTATTGTCTTTCTACTTTCTACTATCGACTATTGTCTGTTTTTCTTCTCCAACTCGTTCAGTCGTTTGATCATATCCGGCAGTTGCTTAAATCCCACCACCGACCGACGCCAGTTGGCGGCATCTATCGCCGGATAACCCTGGTACATACCGGGCTTGCGAACCGAGTTGGGCACGCCTGTCTGTGCACCAAAGATACACTGATCGGCTATTTCTATATGACCCGAGACACCCACCTGACCGGCCAGAATACAATGCTGTCCGATCTTTGTGCTGCCGGCTACGCCCGACTGAGCGCACATAAAGGTCGATTGCCCCACCTCTACGTTATGGGCTACCATCACCAGGTTGTCCAACTTCGCATTGCGATGTACAATCGTATTGCCCATCATGGCGCGATCCACAGTTGTGTTAGCACCTATCTCTACGTCGTCCTCTATGATCACGGCGCCTATCTGCGGCACCTTCTGGTTCACACCCTGTGCGTCCGGTTCGAAACCAAAACCGTCACCACCAACTACTACACCGGCATGCAATATACAATCCTTACCTACCTGGCAGTTGTAGTACACGCGCACTCCGGGATACAAAATCGTATTGTCGCCGATACGAACATTGTCGCCGATATATACTTGCGGATAGATCTGCACACCGCGACCCAACTTCACGTTCCTGCCGATATAGGCAAATGCACCGATATATGCATCTTCGGGCACTTCCACGCCATCCGTTATATGGCACGGCTGCTCCACGCCTCGTTTGCGCGGATTCATCGTCTCCGAAACAGCCTTGAGCAACTGCGCCATCGCACCGCGAGCATTCTCCACTAATATAAGAGCTTGCTCAGTCTTTACTCTTTCAGCGAAAGCGGTCTTTGCTCTTTCAGCGAAGCGGTCAGAAACCAGCAATACGCCAGCATTGGTGGTTTCTATAAGTTGCAGGTACTTCTCGTCGGTAATAAACGAGAGGTGATGCGCCTCAGCCTGTTCGATCGGTGCTACGTCCGATACTTTAGCCTCAGCATTACCTATCAGTTTTCCGCCCAACAAGAGGGCTATTTGTTGTGCACTAAATTCCATCTCTATAGGTAAACAAGTATAATTTTCTCGGTTTGCGGGTCAGCGCCTTCAGGTCGAGTATCTCGCTTGCCTCGGCGATGTCGCGCACCGTTCCGTCGTTGAACAATATATCTATCGAGTCGTCTTTCTCGCTATATGTGTTGCTGGTCGAGACGTGTTCTACAAAGAAAT
>JAFPLG010000136.1 GCA_017402895.1 Paludibacteraceae bacterium | reverse complement strand
AGGGTGACGACGCGTTATTCTTCCCACTTCTTAAATATCAGACACGCATTATGTCCGCCGAAGCCAAAGGTATTGGTCAGCGCATAGCGCAGCGCACGTTTCTGGGCCTGGCCGAAGGTGAAGTTGATGCGATAGTCGATCTGTTCGTCTTCGTCATCCTCCGAGTGGTTGATCGTCGGCGGCACGATACCTTCTTTCAGCGCCATGATACATGCCAGCGATTCCACTGCGCCCGTAGCACCTATCATATGACCGGTCATCGACTTCGTCGAGTCGAGGTTCATGTCGTAGATATGTTCGCCGAAGACGTTATGGATGGCTTTCAGTTCGGCTATGTCGCCCAGCGGAGTGGACGTGCCGTGGGTATTGATATAATCGATATCCTTTGGATCGATACCGGCATCCTGGATAGCCAGTTGCATCACGCGTTGTGCGCCCTTGGCATCGGGATCAGGAGCCGTCATGTGGTATGCATCGGACGTCATACCCTCGCCTACCATCTCGGCATAGATATGCGCACCACGTGCCTTGGCGTGCTCATAATCCTCCATGATGAGGCAGGCCGCACCTTCGCTCAGCACAAAGCCGTCGCGCGACTTCGAGAACGGACGACTGGCACCCTGCGGGTCGTCGTTGCGTGTCGAGAGGGCATGGAGCGAGTTGAAGCCGCCGATACCGGTCACCGTTATGTCCGCATCCGCACCACCCGTCAGGATGACGTCTGCATGACCCAGACGTATCTGGTCGAAGGCCTGTGCTATGGCGTGGGACGACGACGAGCAAGCCGTGCTAACCGAGAAACTCAGTCCGCCCAGTCCGAAGAGGATGGATATCTGTCCGGCAGCGATACTCGGAATGGACTTCGGAATCATGAAGGGGTTGAAGCGAGGTACGCCGTCTCCCTTGCCGAAGTCGATACACTCCTGCTCGGTACTGCGCAGTCCGCCCATACCGCTTCCCCATACTACGCCGATACGGTCGCGGTTCTCCTTCTCCATATCCAGTCCGGAATCATCTACAGCCTCCTTGGCTACCCATACCGAGAACTGTGCATAGCGGTCGAGCTTACGCACCTCTTTGCGGTCGAGCAGTGGCGTCGGGTCGAAGCCCTTGACTTCTCCGGCAAACTGCGTCTTAAATAAGCTGGCATCAAATTGGGTAATCGGGGCGATACCGCTCCGTCCGGCTACCAGCGACTCCCATGTCTCGCGCGCGCTATTGCCTACGGGCGTGAGCGCACCTAATCCTGTTATAACGACTCTTCTTAGTTGCATCTCAAAAATGGTAATTATTACACATGAATTTACGAGCTTACGGTTGCCCGTAAACTCGTAAATCAATACAACGTACACTGAATTAAGCCTGTGCGTTCTTGATGTACTCAATTACATCACCAACGGTGCTAATCTTCTGCGTATCCTCATCAGGAATCGAGATACCAAACTCTTTCTCAAACTCCATGATCAGTTCTACGGTATCCAGCGAATCAGCGTTCAGGTCTGCCTGGAAGTTAGCCTCGGGAGTTACTTGCGACTCCTCAACACCCAGCTTATCAACAATGATAGCTTTTACTTTCGATTCAATTTCTGGCATAATCTTATATTTTTAGATTGATTTTCGTCGATTTCACGATGCTTTTTCGTCGAATATGCGTCAAGGCCTACTAACGAGGAAGTGCGCAAAATTACTACTTTTTTTTCAAACATGCAAATTTTCGTACCCTTTTTCATAAAAAAAGTGCAATTTGCGCATCCCAACTAACAAAAAAATCCGGCAACGAAGTAAATAAACGAAGGCGCGCAGTGTTCAAAAGAATGGGGTCACCTCATACTTTGACTATGTTGTCGTTAGCTTTATCTATCGTATATCTAACGTATATCTATCGTGTATCTATCGTATGTTTATCGTGATTAATATGACACAGACATGAGAAAAGCGACAGTGAATACTGGTGAAGAATGAAGAGGAAAAAGCAAAGTAAAGGATAAAAAGCCCCTATTCTTCGCTGAAGTGGACGAGGACGTGGCGGTAGGAGTTGAAGATCTTGGACTTGGAGACGAAGCCCAGATAGCGGCGATCCTGGTCGACGACGGGCAGATTCCAGGCACCCGTGTCCTCAAACTTCTCCATCACCTTCTCCATAGGCATATCAAACTGAAGAACCGCCAGAGGAGAGGTCATCAGTTGGCCCACCGTGAAACGGCTATACAGACGCGGCTGGAACATGATATTACGCACCTCGTCGAGCAAGAGCACCCCGCGCAGATGGCCCTCATGGTCGATGACGGGGAAGATATTGCGACGACTCTCGGAGATAACCTTGACCAGTTCGCCCAGCGTCATCTCAGGGAAGACGGTCTTGAAATCAGTCTCCAGCACATTGTCCATCTTGAGCAAGGTGAGGACATTGCGGTCCTTGTTATGGGTGAGCAGTTCGCCCTTCTGTGCCAGACGCATCGCATACAACGAGTGCGGTTCGAAAAGCATAATCGTCAGATACGAGATGACACTAACGATCATAAGCGGCATAAAGAGGTGGTAACCACCGGTGAGTTCGGCAATAAGGAAGATACCCGTCAGCGGCGCATGCATGACGCCCGACATCAGGCCTGCCATGCCGACCAGCGAGAAATTGGTAATCGGCACCCACACACCCATCAGGTTGAGCACACGCCCCGTAACAAATCCCACCAGCGCACCCATAAAGAGCGAAGGCGCAAAGATACCGCCGACACCGCCACCACCATTGGTAGCTACGCTGGCCACAATCTTGAGGAGGATAATCGCCACGAAATAGCCGATAATGAGCCACTGGCTATTGGCCGTCAGCCACGTGCCATTCGTAAGCGGGCTATATGCGAGAGCGAGTTCGCTATTGCCATTGATGAGCTGGGTAATCACGTCGTAACCCTCACCGTACAAAGGCGGGAAGAGGAAGACGAGGATACTCAGCATGAGACCTCCGACCAGAATCTTCACCCCGATACTGCGCACGTGGCGCTTCATGAATTGCTCCAGGCGGTTCATGCCTCGCGTGAAATAGAGGCTGGCAAAACCGCATACGACACCCAGAATCAGATACCAGGGGATACGGCTGACCGAGAAAGCGTCGTACTGGTCGAGCGGGAACATGGGGTCGGTGCCCGTAGCGATATAGGAGATAGCCGTAGCCGTGACAGACGAGATAAGAAGCGGTGCCACAGAGGTCATCGTGATATCCATCATGAGTACCTCGAGCGTGAAGACCAGTCCGGCAATAGGTGCCTTGAAGATGCCGCCTATCGCACCCGCAGCTCCGCAGCCGATCATGAGCATCATGGTCTTCTGGTCGAGCCGGAACGCCTTAGCCAGGTTGCTACCGATAGCCGCACCCGTAAGCACAATAGGAGCCTCGGCTCCAACCGATCCACCGAAACCGATCGTCAAGCCCGATCCCACGACAGACGACCACATATTATGCGCCTTGATAATCGACTTACGCTGAGAGATAGCGTAGAGGATCTTGGTGATACCATGGCTGATATCGTCACGCACGACATACCGCACGAAAAGAGCCGCCAATGTGATACCAATCATCGGGGTGATCAGATACCACCAGGTATGACCACCAGCGATGAGATGGTTCTCTACAAAATACTGGATGAGGTGGATGAACGACTTCAGGATCACAGCCGCACATGCCGAGAAACAGCCCACAAAGAACGAGAGGAGCAAGACGAAATGCTTGCTACGTATATGGCCCTCTCGCCATTCGATGAAACTATTTAGCTGCTCACCTTTCACTTTTCTTATCTTACTTCGTTCGAACGATTATTGCTTCGCAATTTTCACCTTTCAGTTTACTCGTCCCAGCCGATGCCTTTGTATTTGGAGAGGTCCCACTCCTCTTCTACTTCGTTGAGATAGATAGTACCCTCCTCTTCGTCGTCAGCAGGTTGCGGTTCTTCCTCCCGCTCGACAAGCTTGATATCTATCGGGGCATGACTGATTTCGATTACCTGGTTCTGCTCCTTGGTCAGTTCGTCCCAGAGCATATCCTTCAGGCGGTCGATACCCTCGCCCGTGAACGACGAGATATGCACCACGGGAATGCCCAGTTTGACCGTCAGCTCTTCGGCCGATGGAATGGGCAATATCTCGCCCTCTTCGCTGTAGGGCGGTATGTCGCACTTGGAGATAGCCAGCATACGTGCCTTGGTCAGCAGTTGCGGGTTGTATTTCTCCAGTTCGGAAAGCAGGATACGATACTCGCCCTCGATATCGGGTGAGGCGGCCGGCACCAGGAAGAGCAGCACGGCATTACGCTCGATATGGCGCAAGAAGCGCAGTCCGAGTCCACGGCCTTCGCTGGCTCCCTCGATGATACCGGGGATATCGGCCATGCAGAACGAACGCTCGTCGCGATAACGCACGATACCCAGTTGCGGGGTGAGCGTCGTGAACGGATAGTCGGCTATCTCGGGTTTAGCGGCCGAGACAACACTCAGCAGGGTCGACTTACCGGCATTGGGGAAGCCGACCAGTCCGACATCGGCCAGCACCTTGAGCTGGAGGATGACGTTGCGTTCCTGACAGGGTTCGCCCGGCTGGGCATACCGCGGCGCCTGGTTGGTAGCGGTTCGGAAATTCCAGTTGCCCAGACCTCCCTTGCCGCCTCGGAGCAGTACGACACGTTCGTCGTGCTCACGCACTTCGCAGAGGTATTCACCCGTATCGCCGTCGTAGACAACGGTGCCGCAGGGCACCTCGATGATACGGTCCTCACCATCCTTGCCCGACGAGCGGCTTTCGCCACCTCGTCCGCCATCGGTAGCCATGATATGCTTCTGGTACTTCAGATGGAGCAAGGTCCAAAGATTACGGTTGCCATGCAGGATAATACTGCCTCCACGGCCTCCATCGCCTCCGTCGGGTCCGCCCTTAGGCAGATACTTAGCGCGATGGAAGTGCATACTACCTGCACCACCCTTTCCGGAACGGCAGTAGATCTTGACGTAATCGATGAAATTGCTGGGCATTTTAATGGCGAATGGCTAATGGTTAATGGCTATTGGTTTTTTGCCAATTTGATGATTCGTTCTATTTGGAGGAATACCTCGTCCACGGTATGGTTGCCATTGATGGCGAAGTAGTTACCCTGGTGGAGGTAATAGTTGGCGATAGGTTCCGTCTGGTTGTGATAGACGGCGATACGATGGCGGATCGTGTTGAGGTTATCGTCGGCACGTCCGCTCACCTTACCTCGCTCGATGAGGCGCTGGATGAGCAATTGCTCGTCGACCATGAGGTCGATCATCAGCGCATCCATGTTGTATTTCCGGAGCAACTCCGTCAGCGACTCAGCCTGGGGAACAGTACGAGGATAACCGTCCAGAATGATACCCTTACAATCCTTGGGCAAGGTGCGCAGGTAGTTGTCGATCACGCCGTACATCATATCGTCGGGCACGAGATTGCCACGCGAGATGAGGGCGTCGATATGCACGCCCAGTTTGCTACCGGATGCTATCTCGGCACGAAGCACATCGCCGGTAGAGAGGTGCTGCAAGCCGAATTTATCTGCTAATAACTGCGATTGCGTTCCCTTTCCACTACCGGGAGCTCCGCAGAGAATAATATTCAACATCTTAACCTTAAATAAAAAACTAAAGACCTTTTGTCCGTCAGGAGAACGGACCACCTCAACGCAAAAACGAGTTGCCCCTAAGAGCAACTCGTTTATACGCAGTTGTGAAAATTAGAAAGCGAGTTTCGAACCAGCTTTGAATTTAACAACCTTCTTTGCAGGAATAGTGATAGCCTGCTTGGTCAGCGGGTTGATACCCGTGCGAGCAGCACGCTCAGCAACCTTCAAGGAAGCGAAGCCTACCAATTCAACCTTACCTTCTTTCTTCAGGCCGTCAACAACAGCCTCGATAGCTGCGTCAAGAACCTTAGCAGCCTCTGCCTTCGAAACATTTGCCTTAAGAGCAATAGCCTCTACGAGTCCAGTCTTATTCATACTAAAAATAAGTTTAAGTTAATAATTAAACGTTTAATTCACATCATTACGGGCCTCAACCCGCATTTTCAGGTGCAAAGATACGACAAAAATATGACACGACCAAGAAAAAAAGCAAAAAAAATGCGTTTTTTCTGCCAAAAATGGCATTTTTTGCCAAAAAGCACGGTTTTTGTAGGTATATATGCGTAAAAAATAGTACTTTTGTAGCCGTTATGAGAAGATTACCGACTATTACGCGCAACCTATTGTTGCTGAATGTGATTGTGTTTTTTCTGAGTGCGATGCGTCCGTTCGGATTGGATCTGGACAACCTGCTGGGACTGCACTACTGGACAGCTGATAGTTTCCACTGGTGGCAACCCGTGACGTATATGTTCATGCATGCCGACTTCAACCACATATTCTTTAATATGTTCGCCGTGCTGATGTTTGCACCCGTATTGGAGCGTGAGTGGGGCGAGAAGAAGTTTATCTTCTACTACCTGGTTTGCGGACTGGGGGCCGCGCTGGCTCAGGAACTGGTATGGGCATTGATGATTACTCAGGGAACTTTCCCTGCTATGTACATACCTCATCTTAACACCATCGGTGCCTCGGGAGCCGTATTCGGCATACTGCTGGCCTTCGGATGGCTGTTCCCGGATGTGAGGATGTTCATATTCCTCATCCCGATCCCTATACGCGCGCGCATTCTCGTTATTATATACGCAGGAATCGAGTTGCTGGCCGGACTGGGTAGCCTCACAGGTATCACCGCAGCCGACCACGTAGCACACTTTGCCCATCTGGGCGGCATGGTCTTCGGATTGCTCGTACTGCTCTACTGGCGGCACGGAGAAGCCAAACTGAAAGCTTTCTGGGACCGAATACGCGGCGTAGACAACGACAACGACGACCGCTGGAGCGATTATCACTACCAGCGAAAACTTTGACTTTCGCCGTTAGCCGTTAGCCATTAGCCATTAGCCTACCAACCGCCCGACTTCACGAGATTGGTGGAGTCGGTGTCGTAAAAGTAGAGATTTGCCTCACGAGTGAAGTGGAAACGGTAGATAGCGGGATGGCATATCACGCCGTCGAAACCGGCTATCGCCGTATAATAGGTACGCTCGTAGTCGAAATCCAGGGTCTGCTCTTTCTCCACGATACGATCCACTATCTCTATGAGCAAATTGCGCGCATAGACACCATACTGGACATCCGCCTCCTGAGGATGGTTGAGCAGATAGGTAAGACTATCGGCAAAGAACTCCTGAGGCGTCTTGCCGGACTGGCGTATATCCATGCTATCGACGAGCGCATGCACATACGGGAAATTGGCCCGGATATGCTTACCCGTAGAATCCAGCGGATAGATATAATCCCAGTCGCTTCGGAGCCGGTATTCAAAATGGACATCCACCGTGCTCTGGTCGGTGGTGGTAATCTTCTGGAGATGAAGTCTGCCCTTGGGCTGTAACTTATCGGGATCGACGACAAAGGCATAGACCCAGTAGTCGGTAGAAGGTTTCAGTCCGGTAAAGAAATAGTCGGTCTCACCGTACTGGAGGCTATGGCTTGCAAAAGATGCAATGGAGAAAACACCCTGCTGCAGCAATTTACGGCGCCAGTCCAGATAGACCAGGTTGGCCGAGTCAAGTTCGAGCGTCATAAACTGCTTCTGGTTCTCAGGCGCCGTAGGGTCGTAACCCGCACGGGCAGGCTCGATACCGATGAGGTAGTAAGCATCGCGGCTCGTAGAGAAATGATGCTCCACAAAGCCGGAAGAGAGCACACGGATATCCGACGATATCTCCACATCGTCGGTCTCAAAGACCGGAAGCGGACGGCAGGATGGAATGGAAAATTGAAAAATGAAAATTGAAAGGACCATAAGTCCGAACATCCTTTCGCCTTTAGCCATTAACCTTTCGCCTTTACTCATACTGCCCCCTTTCTTTTTCTTCCTCTTCGAGCAGGGTCTGAACCGAATAGATAAACCTAAGACAGGTTCTCACGTGCGAGCCATAATGGCCGAAGTTGTATTCAATATTAGCGTTGCGCCACTTATTCTTGGCGTTGACGGCATTGGTATAGGGCACCGTCTCGTCGTCCATCGAGTGCAACATATAGACAGGTGCCTCAGGCTCCCAGTCGTAGGAGATGATGGAGTTGTCGGTCATCGCCTTGTATAGCTCAGCCACCTTGTCGGAGGTCTGCGCCATAGCTTCCGGCGTGAGCAACTCATGGGTGACGCGGGTATTGATAAACCCGTTGATCTGACCGGTAGTATAGCGCTTGGAGTTGACCCATTCGTCCATTTTCATATAGAGCCAGGGTTGCATCATATCCGTCATTTTGATATCGAGACCATAGCCATAGATCATGCCCTGGAGCACCAGCGGAACGGCCACAGGATAGCCAGCCGTATCGGTGCGGACAAATCGCTCGTAGGTAGCCTTCACGTCATACGGTCCGCCACCGGCAAAGACGCGATGGACGGGGATGTAATCCGGTTTATCGGGGTCACTATGGGCGAGTTCGATCCATCGGAGCACCGCCATGGTCGTGGCGCCACCCTGGGAATAGCCCATGAGGTAGATATCGTCGTGCTCTGGTTCCATACCTACGGCCTTGAGCCAAGGCTTGACGGCCATCCACATATCGATGACGTTGAAGGCCGTGAGGTCCATGACCAGATAGGGATGCACACGGTCGGCCGTGACGCCATAACCCAGATAGTCGGGGATAACGAGTCCGTAACCCATACGAACCAGCACGCCCTCGAGCGAGAAGGCATTGCTGGGTGCCTCGGCATTGCTGCCTACGGTATAGTGGCTCACCAGAATCATTCGTTTCGGTTTGCGACCCACAGGCAGCATGACCTTGCCGGAAAGGGTAATCGGGCTGAAGCTCTCATCATGACTGGGATAGGTGCCCACCACCTCGATCACCTTCTTGCCATTGCCCCAGTCGAGCAGAGACTGGACGATAGCCGTACCTGTGACGGAACTGGTGGTGCGAGGCACAGGACCGTTGGTGGGTTCTTCTTCCTGATAGTCGTTGACAGGCATGCCGTCCGGCAGGTAGCAGTTCGTAGGGAAACCATCAGACAGATCCACTTCATGCTGGGCCGTAACGCGAAACATCGTGGAGTCGAGACCCGTGATCTGGGTGAAGTCGACCGATTCCTCCCGCCCGAACTGACAGGCTGTCAGACCGAGAGCAAGAAGGACTACTATGTATTTTTCAATTTTCACTTTTCAGTTTTCAATTTATCAGAATCTCACTCCTATCGACGCACTAAAGATGCGTGAGGATGCCATATATATCGTATTCGCGTTGCGCAGTCCGTATAGTCCGCCCAGTTCGACGGCAGCAAAGCATCGCTTATAGTTGGCGCTGACGCCAAAGGCGGTCAGGTTGACTGCAAAACCCGTCTCTGTACGATTGCCATGCACGTTGGTCTCCGTACCCCCATTGATAACCATACCCAGTCCGAGTCCGGAATAGAGGTTGACGTTAGGATGGTGGAAATAGGTGAAGCGCACCGTGGGCATGATCGTGATATTATAGAAATAATGGTTCGGATCACGCACCAGTTCCATTCCGTGGCCGTCGCGCGTCACGTCGTCCCATCCTACTTCGCCCACATCGACCATACCTCCCAGTCCGAACCAGTAGTTGAAGCGATACTGGTACTCGAGGAAGAGGTGCTGATGGTAGCGGAAATTCTCCTGATACGTACGCTGATAACTGGCCGGCATCGAGGTAATGATAGACGTCGGCTCATGCCACATAAGCGTCTCAAAGAGCATATCTCCCCAACCGATACGCAGTTCGCTGGGCATCTCCTGAGTATCCTTGCGCGTCTCGGCCTGCAGCGTGCTGCACCAGAGCGGGAACAACAATATGAACAGTATCCGCCGGTTCATCAATCGTGAAGTATAAGTGCCGTTTGAGCAGAGACTGTGGCCTTGCCGGTATAAGTACGGCTATCGGTAGACGGACATTGTCCGTCGGCACATACAGCCTGGTAGTTTCCTTGTGGCAGTTCAACGGTTGCCTGTTCGCGGCGACTATTGAGAATCACTACGATATTGTTCCATGCATCGCCTCCGGCATGGTCACGCAACACGAAAGCGACTACGCCATCCTGAGCCGGCAGGAAATGCATATGACGACGCACCAGGTCTGCATCACCAAGGCGGAAAGCCGGATGAGCACGACGCAGAGCGATCAGCCCCTGGTAATAGCGGAAGAGATCCAGGTTTTGACTCTTGAGCGACCAGTCGATTTGGTTGATGGAGTCGGGCGAGTTGTAACTGTTGTGCACGCCTTTCTTATCGCGCATCACCTCTTCGCCTGCCCAAAGGAAGGGTATACCCTGACTGGTCAGAACGGCTGTCTGGGCCAGTTTGTCGAGTCGTTCCAGTTCACCGGGTTGCAGGGCAATAGACGCCCGCAGACGGTCGGTAAGCATCATGTCGTCGTGACAAGAGACATAGTTGATCGACTGGGTCGGCTGAACGGTCCATGGCGCACGCGAATAATTGACCTTGGTCATATCCACCTCGGGATGGGCAATACAGCCCACGAGTCCGAACTTGATCGACTCCTCGTGACCGGGTTGTGCATCCAGGAAGGCGGCTTGATGATCGTCGGAGAACGGGCCACGGATAGCATCACGCATATCGTCGCAGAAAGCGCCAACACCCGGCAGATTGGTCATCAGGGCCTTCATAGCCAGTTGGTTGTAGTCCAGTAGCGGTCCACCGGCAGCCCAACCCTCGCCATAGAGCAAGAGCGACGGGTCGATACTATCCAGCATACGACGTACATCGAGCATGGTCTGCTGGTCGTGGATGCCCATGAGGTCAAAACGGAAACCGTCCAAATGGTACTCCTCAATCCAGTAGCGAGCCGACTCTACAATATAGCGATGCATCATCTCGCGCTCGGAAGCAGTCTCGTTGCCGCAACCGGAGGCATTGCCCAGATGTCCGTCCTTGGTCAGTCGGTAGAAATAGTCAGGACAGGTCTGGGTGAAGGCACTGTTCTCAACGTCGAACGTATGGTTGTATACCACATCCATGATAACGCGTATGCCGGCCGCATGGAGCGCCTGGATCATCTGCTTCATCTCGCGAATGCGGCACATAGGGTCGGCCGCATCGGTAGCATAGGAGCCCTCCGGCACGTTGTAGTTCTGCGGATCGTAACCCCAGTTATACTGCGGACGTTCGGGATGCAACTCATCGACCGAAGCATAGTCGTAGCTGGGCAGTATCTGGACGTGGGTAACGCCCATCTCGAGCAGATGGTCGATACCGGTCTTGAGTCCTTCGGGCGAGCGTGTTCCATGCTCGGTGAGAGCCAGGAACTTACCGGGGTGCTTCACACCAGCAGAGGGATGGATAGAGAAATCACGGTGGTGCATCTCATAGACGACAGCATCTTGCGGGCCACGAAGGGCAGGACGACGGTCGTTCTGCCATCCCTCGGGGTCGGTCTCACGCATATCGACGATAGCGGCACGGCGACCATTGACGCCGACTGCTGTGGCGAAGATACCCGGCGTCTCATGGAGTTTCCATCGAGAGAGAGGCTGATTGACCTGAAAGGTATAGAAACGTCCCTTCTGGTCACCCTTGACTGTGGCGGTCCAGGAGCCGTCCTGCTGGCGACGCATCTGCACCTGGCGAAGCGGATCAGCCGCCTCGTTGGTTGCATAGATACGCAGGGTGACCGACTTCGCACCCGGACTCCAGAGCGAGAACTGACTGGACTCGGGCGTATAGACCAACTCGCGCAACGAGCTCTGCTTTGCAGGATAATCAGCAGGAGAGGAGACAAGTCCCATCTTCTGACCGGCACAACTGACCAGGGTCAGGGCCATAAAAATGCACCACTTGCGATTCATCTTATTCTTCTGTATTTCTTAGTTTATAAAAATCGGCTTTCTCTACTTTCTGTTGGGCATACTCCCGGGTCACCTCGAATGTCTTGGTCTTCTTATCCGAAGGCAACTCATACATGAGGTCAATCATAATGCCCTCCATCAGTCCACGCAGACCACGTGCACCCAGTTTATTCTCCACCGCCTTGTCCACGACATAATCGAGCATATCGGGTGCAAAGGTCAGGCTCACCCCATCCATCTCGAGCAGCTTCTGGTACTGCTTGGTAATAGCATTCTTGGGTTCGGTCAGGATATTGCGAAGCGCCCTCTTATCCAGCGGATGGAGATAGGTAATGATGGGCAGACGGCCAATAATCTCGGGTATCAGTCCGAAGGACTTCAGGTCGTGCGGAGCAATATACTGGAGCAGGTTATCCTTGTCCACCTTATGCGAGCGTTCCTGCGCCTCGAAACCCACCACCTGGGTATTCATGCGCTGGGCGATCTTCTTCTCGATACCATCGAAAGCTCCGCCGCAGATGAAGAGGATATTCTTGGTATTGACGTGCAAGAACTCCTGCTCGGGGTGCTTGCGTCCCCCCTCTGGCGGCACGTTGATAACGGCTCCCTCGAGGAGTTTAAGCAGACCCTGTTGCACACCCTCGCCCGACACATCACGCGTGATGGACGGGTTCTCCGACTTACGTGCAATCTTGTCGATTTCATCGATAAAGACGATGCCTCGTTCGGCCTCAGGAATCTTGTAGGCACAATCCTGGAGCAGGCGTGTGAGCAACGACTCCACGTCTTCGCCCACGTAGCCGGCCTGAGTGAGTGCTGTAGCATCCACGATAGCAAACGGCACCCGCAGCATCTTAGCGATGGTGCGAGCGAGCAGCGTCTTGCCTGTGCCGGTCGAACCGACGAGCAGTATATTAGATTTCTCTATCTCCACTTCGTTCTCGTCGCGAGGCTGGAGGACACGTTTGTAGTGGT
>JAFPLG010000135.1 GCA_017402895.1 Paludibacteraceae bacterium | reverse complement strand
TCTCGTCCAAATACTCCTCGCAGAAATACGTCTTTTTTAGTGCCTGACCATAGCTTACCGGCACTAGTGGCATCTGGTTGAACGGAGGTTCTTTGGGTTCGCACCATAGTATCTTGCTGCTGTCCTGCCGCGTTGGAGAGATTGACCAGTCCATATAGGGCAGTATGACAACGTCAAACTCCAATCCCTTGGATTTGTGGATGGTCATGACCTGGATGGCATCGTCCGAGGGGGCTGAACAGATGACGGCTTTGTCTTGTCGGCTGTCCCATTCCTGCAGAAACGTACCTATCTCTGCCGCGTGTTGCTCGCTAAAGGCATAAATCATGTCCTGGAAAGCCATGAGATAGGCCGTGGCATGGGGCCATTCGTGCAATTCCAATGCACTAATCAGATGCTGCACTTGCTCGTATAGCGGCAGTTGCTGTGCATAGCGAACAGCTTCGTCTTGTTCGGGGGTGAAATAGGGCTCGTTGCTGAGCGTGAAGCGTGTAGCTTGTGTAGGGTTGTCCGGATAGAGGTGTTCGGCATACGCGTGGCGTAGACGCGTGGCCGAGACTGCATCGTGGGGTGCGATGGTGAGTCGGAGTAGCATCGCCAGCACTTGTACAGCAGGATGTGAACCCACCAGCAAACCTTCTTGGGATTGTACGTTGTAGCCGTGTTCCAGTAGCAGGTTGGTGATGCGGCTGGCGTCCGCCCTGTCACGAACGAGCATGGCAATGCGCCCTAATGGGTAATGACGAGCCTGCAGTTCAGGCAAGAGGGAAAGGATCTCTTCTTCGGCCATTGTGGCCAGATCGTCAGCGCTCTTGCTGTCGAACCAGCGCAACGCTACGTATCCGCTCAGTTCTTTTTTCTGCACATCCTGGTGTAGCGTGCTGTAGGCTTGGCGTATCGCATCGCCCATGTCCGGGCGCAGTTTTTTGAACTCTTTCTGTAGATGACCTGCCACCCACTCTACGTATCGTTCGAATAGCTCGTTGTTGGTCTCTACGATAGTGCGAGCGCTGCGGTAGTTGATACCCATGACCGGTTGACTACAGCATGGGAACTGATCGGCCACGTGCTGCAACTGATGCCAGTCGGAGTTGCGGAAGCGATAGATGCTCTGCTTGATATCGCCCACAATCAGGTTGTCGTATCCGTTGCTGTCAGCCTCGGCGACAAGTGGGAAGAAATTCTGCCACTGCATGGCCGACGTGTCTTGAAACTCATCGATCATATAGTGGTGAAGCCATGTACCCAGTTTCTCATAGATAAAGGGAGAATCCGTGTCGTCGATAATCCGATGAAGCAATCCGTTGACCTGGGCGATAGGCAGACGGTTCTGTTCGCGATTGGTGCGAAGGATCTGTTCCCATATGTCGCTGAGCAGTCCTAGTGTGTTTAGGTTGCTCTGTATTGCATCGGCCGTAGCGCGTGCTGTCTTGTCGTCTGCCGGAATGGCGTCCAGCGCCTGACGGTATTGTCTGAGTGCCTCCTTATCGGTCAGCAGCGTGCGCAACTGGTTGAGACGCAACTGGAGTTGCTCGGAGAATAACTGTTTGCCCAGCTTCTTTGTGTCTTCGCGTGGATTCCACGAACGCTGATTGTCAATATTGTCTGTGGCAAACTCGCTGAGCCATGTGCTTACCTCACGGGTTGCTTGACGATGATTCATGGCAAACATCAAGTCATCTACGGCCTGGTTGACCACTTCGTCTGAGTTCAACTCAATATTGTATTGTGCTGGTAGTCCTACCTCACGGGCAAAACTGCGAACCACCTGCTGAAAAAACGAGTCGATGGTCATCACAGCAAAACGCGTATAGTCTTGCAGAATGGCGTGTAGGCTCTGCTCGGCTCGTTCGCGGATCTGCTCCGCGGATAGTCCTAACTGCTTTTCTAGAGTCTTGATGTAGGGTGATTGGTCCGGACTTACGCTCAGCAGGTTCAGCTCTTTCAGTATGCGCTCCTTCATCTCAGCAGTCGCTTTCTTGGTGAACGTCACGGCCAGGATATGTCGGAAGGTGTCGGCATGTGCATGACCGAGTATAAGACGTATATACTCGTAGGTCAGCGTGTACGTCTTTCCGCTGCCGGCTGATGCTTTGTACACTGTTAACATGGCGACTGTGAACTGTTTTTCTTTTATTGCGTGATGGTCAGTTTGCCTTGGGCGTTGACGACGGGATATCGGCGCAGGGCCTCTGTGGCAATCTTCTTGGTGGGAACGGCCAGTCCCCAACTCATGTCGTATTGCTCGCCGCATATCGGACATACGGCAAAGAAACCGTCTATTTCTACCGGCTTGCTCGGGTTCAGACAATGCGGACAACACATGTCAAAGGCGTTGTACTGCCCGCTGCCATCAATATAGACCACTACACCTCCGTAGCCGATCATGTCGGTGGCAGAGAGGGCCTGGGTGTAGTCGTGGTAGTGATAGCCCTGTCGGTCAATCGTGATATAGTCGTAGGTGGCCTCCGGCACAAAGTGCACAAACTGTCCCACCTGGGTGTTGATGCTCAGCCGCACAGGGTAAGTGGGCACCGAACTACGAAATGTTGTACCCTCGCAAGCTGTCAGTAGGGCTGTCAAGACGATACACCCTACTACACGTATCCTATGCCATACACCATTCACCATTCGCCATTCGCCATTAATTGCTTCCCGAGACGCTGCATATATGGATGTCGTAGATTAGGGTAGAATAGGGTGGAATATAGCTATGCGTGCCTTCTGTTCCCTCGTTGCCCACGGCGTTGTAGGTGTCGTTGTCGTTCACCTTCTCCTCATCGTATCCCAGGTAGTAGGGCACGAAGATACGTATGTCGCCGTTGTTGTGAATCAGACAACAGCCTTCGGCAAAACCGCTAATCACACTGCTCAGGGCAAATGTACCGTGACCGCCTTCCAGTTTGTTGCCATTGATGAGCGTCAGCGTGTAGTCGCATGTTACGTAGCTGGTTCGGCTCGGTTTGGCATCCGTAGGGGTTGGGTCGGCCAGTATCTTGTATTGTAACCCGCTGGCAGTGACCTTCACCATCGAGTCTTGCTCCAGGTTACGTTGTAGCCAAAGTTCGTTCTGTACTTTCCATTCGGTCCAGTTGTTTTCTTTGCAACCGGTCATGAGTAGCGCCAGCGCTAAAAAGAAGAATATTCGTTTCATTGTCATTCGATGTCTGCTCGGTTAATGTGAGATCCATACACTCGGGTTCAAGATATCTCTTCCCTTGTATATCTGGAAATAAAGTTCAGTTTTGTTGTCCTGCTCGGGGTCGGTATAGATGCGGCCGATCTTCTGCTTGGTCTCTACTTTGTCGCCCGACTTGACGTATAGTTTGCTCAGTCCGGCATATACCGTACGGTAGTTGCCGTGCTGAATGATGACGGCGTAGGTCTGACCCAGCATGAAGCAACTGGTTACCTCACCCTTATATACAGCTCGTGCATCACCGCCCTGGGTGGTCTGCAGGTAGATACCTTTGTTGTCCACTATCACGCGATCGTGCACCGGGTGTTTGTGCTTGCCGAACTGACCACTGATATGACCCTTTTCAATCGGCCATGGCAGTCGGCCTTTGTTCTTCTCAAAATCACCTTGCACCAGTTGCTGCTCCCTGGTGATGCCGCCCTTCTTGGCCTGCTGCTCAGCCTGCTTGCGGATCAGGTCGTTGATCTTCTGATTCAGTTGCGAAGCCTGCTTCTGTTGCTTCTGTAGTTTAGCCCCCAGATCTTTCTCCTTCTGCTTGAGCTGCGTCAGCATAGCCTGCTGGCGACGTTCGTCACGTGCCAGGTTGTCCTGTTCGCGTTGCTGTGCACGCATCGTCGTTTGTTTGTCACTCAGGTTCGTCCTTAGCTCGTTGTTCTTCTCGTTCAGCTTCGCGCTGGTTTGCTGGATGCGGCGGGCCTGTTCCGACTTGGTTTCGGCGAATCGCTCCAGAAACTGCACACGCTTCAGCAATTGCTGGAAGTTCTCCGACGAGATGATGTAGAGCAACGGCTGTTGTTGAAGCTGCGCATAATGACTCTCACGAATCAACTGTGCATAGTCGGCTTTTAGCCGCGCCAACTCTTTCTGCAACTCGCCACGTTTCTTGGTGTTGGTCGCAATCTGTTGGTCCAGCGCGTCTATCTCCTGACCAATGGCCGTGATGAGTTGCTTCTGCGTCTTGATGTTCTGGTTGAGCAACGATAGTTTGTTCATCGTCGCTTTCTGATCTTGCTTGGTCTGCTGAATCATCTTGTTGGTCGTGTTCATCTGTTTCTGCAGTTCGGCCTGCTTCTTCTTCAGCGACTTCACCGTATCTGCCGCTGGCACCATGCCGCACGACAGGATCGTTGTCAGTAGTATCAGTAGTATTCGTCTCATTATTTCAATAGGGTCTGTATGTCCTTCTTCGTGTACTTCTTTAGGTCGGTTCGCTCTACCTTGAGCGGCTGGTTTAGCACGGGCTGTGTCCAGGTCATCTCGAGCGAAGCACTTCCGCCTTTAGCCGAATAGGTGAGTACGTTCTTGCCTTTGCCGCTGGCTAGGTTCCTCAGGTCGCTGTACGTCACAAACGGACGCACCACACTATTGATCTCAGCGTACGTAGCACGATAGTATTCCTTGTCCTTTTTGTTGATCACCGTTACGTCATATGGCGTGGCCTCGATGCGGAAGATCTCGATGTTAAAGGCAGGCATGATAGAGATTACGACGATCGAGTCCCATACGGCTTGCGTAGCACAAGTGCTCTTATATGTCTTGCCGCCCATCGTCACCTTGGCTTTCGCACCGCGCATGACGCAGGTCGTCCAGTCGCGTTTCTGAGGTGTCGTCGCGGTTCCTGTATTGCCTGTTCCTGTTTGCGGGGTGGTGCCTTGTTTGCTGAGCAACTGCGTTAGTTGGTTTATCTGTTGCTGCATCTGGTTCATCTGTTGGCGCATACTGTCCAGTTGCTGGCTCGTCTCTGCCTGACGCTGTTCTATCTGGGCCAACTGCCGCGTGGTCTGACAACTGCTCAGACCGATCGTACATGCCACGAGGATATATAGTAGTCGTTTCATTTTTTGTAAATGATTTTATAGTGTTTCTGTATCTCTTTCTGCTCGGCCGAACCCGGTGAGGTCAACTGCAGTGCCCGGCGAATAAAGTAGCGAGCCATATCGCGCTTGCCCTGCAGGTGCAGTATCCAGGCGTAGGTGTCGATAAACACCGGGTTGTCCTCTTCCATGCTCAGCGCCCTGAGCGATAACGTCTCGGCCTTCTCTAGGTCTTTCTTCTTCTCGGCCAGCGCCCAGGCGTAGTTGTTCAGTATGACCGGGTTGTGAGGGTTCAGCAGGAGGTAGCGCTCATAGAGCGGCTCCATCGTCTTGAACGAAGCATTCTTCTCGAGCGATAGATAGCCGATCAGCAGCTCCAGTATCTCGGCGTCGTTGGGGTCCACCTTCAGGTAGTCTTCCAGCGCTGCCAGCGCCTGCTTGTCCTTCTTCTGGTAGCGGTAGATGCGAAAGCGCGTCTTTGCACAACGCGAGTCCTTACCGCGCAACTCATCTATCTTATCCAGACTATTGAGCGTGGCGGACCAGTCTTCCATCGCGGCATAAACGCCCACCATCTTCTCGTAAATCTCCGGATCCTTTGGATTGGCCTTGGCGGCAGCCTCCAGGATCATCTTCTGATGCTTGAGCTTGGTTGGCGTATTCTCGGGATCAACCAAGTCTTGCAGGTTGTAGTAGGTCTGCCACCGCTCTCCCGGATCCAACCAGAAGGCACGCGAGATATAGTTGATGCCCTGGATGCGTCGGCCGGTACCGTAGTAGAACAACCCGATAGTCTCCAGCGTCAGTGCATCGTCCGGCTTCAACTGCTCGCATTGCAGCAGTAGCATCAGTGCGCGGTCGTATTCTCCGTTTTCTTTGGCCTGACGGGCAGCATACCAATAGTACGTGAATTGCTGCTCACGTTCCCGTTCTGTCTGCTGCGCCCATAGCGGCATGAGAAACGCTGTGCCGAAAGCACATAACACCAGAAGAAGGATATATCTGCTACCTTTCATTTTTCACCTTTCAGTTTTCACTTTCGTCCTGAGTGTCCGAATCCGCCTTCGCCGCGTTCGGTATCGCTTAGCTCACTTACTTCCACGAGCTCCGGCTGTTCATGTCGGGCGATGACCATCTGGCATATGCGTTCACCCGGTTCAATGATCTGTGGTTCGCTGCTTAGGTTGACGAGTATCACGCCCACTTCGCCGCGATAGTCGGCGTCAATCGTACCCGGGGTGTTCAGTACGGTCAGTCCGCGCTTCAGTGCCAGTCCGCTCCGCGGACGTATCTGGGCTTCGTAACCTGCCGGAAGCTCGATAAACAACCCTGTCGGAATCAACTTCCGCTCCATAGGTTGCAGAGTGACTGCCTCGCTGATATTACAGCGTATGTCCATACCTGCTGCCTGCTCACTCTCATATTTCGGCAGCGGATTATTGCTTCGGTTGATGATCTTCAAAATCATATGTTTAAAATGTGTTTATTGTGTTATCACTTTTGTTTGTGCAATGGTTGAGCCATTTTCTTTTAATAGGATTACGTAAACGCCCTGCGGAAGGCCTATTGTGCTTATCTGCTCATTCATGCTTTGCACCTCTTGTGTTCTCATTCGTCCGTACATTGTATGCCAGAGCTCAAGGGTGTATATGTTGTTTTGTTCTGCTAACTGAGAATCGCTTCCATTTAGGATGCCTACATTTAATTCGCTACCTGTGATGCTGCTTTTTAATAAGAACGGACTAGAACCTATCTGCCGTTTTATACTTTTTGTTGTGGAATAGGTGGTTGTACCGTAACTTGCAATAATGGTTAAGTCTGCTTTTTGGTATACAGGACGGATGGGCCTAATAAATTCCGAATTGTCATTCGATGTGATTCCAGGACCGGGATATGCCGGAATCTGTCTGAATGCAACGCGAACAGAATCGACATTTGGTGAAGACGCCAGAACAAACTCCCAAACCCCAGAAAGGCTGTTGTCCGGTATATTGTTTATACTCCATAATATTGT
>JAFPLG010000134.1 GCA_017402895.1 Paludibacteraceae bacterium | reverse complement strand
CTTCTTGCTGATGCTGCCGGCGTTCTTGCCGCCGTTAGCCTCGATCATCTCTTTGTATTCGTCGCGGCTGTGCTGGCTAAACGTACCGCTAATCACAATCGTCTGACCCGCCAGCTTGTCCGACACATTCGCCTCTGTTCCTTCGCCATTCGCCTCCAGTTGCACTCCTGCCTGACGCAGTCGCTCCAGTATCTCTACGTTGCGCATGTCCTCGAAGTAGTGCACGATATTCTCGGCTATCTGCGGACCTACATCTTCGATGGCGCACAGCTGTTCTGCGGTGGCCCATTGCAGGCTGTCGATACTCGTAAACCGCCGGGCTATCTTCTTGGCTGTTGTCTCACCTACCATCCTGATTCCCAGTGCAAACAGTACTCTAGACCAGGGCACTTGCTTGCTTGCCTCAATACCCGCCAGCATGTTCTGCGCACTCTTCTCACCCAGACGCTCTTGCTGGGCGATGTCTTCCTGTTTCAGGTCGTAGATATCTGCGATATTCTTTAATAAGCCCTGCCGGTATAGCAGGTCAATCGTCTCTTCGCCCAGACCGTCTATATTCATCGCCTTGCGACTCACAAAATGCTCTATCTTACCCTTCTGTTGCGGCGGACAACCAGCCTCGTTCGGACAACGCCATGCCGCTTCTCCTTCCACCCGCACTAACGCTGTCCCGCATTCCGGACAAACTTTAAGAAACTCAAATGGCTTTGAGTCCGAAGGACGGTCTTTCGACTTTTCTCTTTCGACTATTTTGGGTATGATCTCTCCGCCTTTCTCCACCCAAACGCGATCTCCCGGACGGATATCCAACTGACGAATAAAATCTTCGTTATGCAGCGTGGCGCGTTGCACGATTGTGCCACTCAGTTGCACCGGTTCCAGATTTGCCACTGGCGTCACAACGCCCGTTCGGCCCACCTGATAGGTGATCTCCTTTAATAAGGTCAGCTGCTTCTCCGCAGGGAATTTATACGCGATAGCCCAACGAGGTGTCTTGGCCGTATAACCCAATTCTTCCTGTTGCGCCAAGTCGTTCACCTTCAGCACGATACCGTCGGTTGCTACCGGCAGGTTCTTGCGTTCCGTGTCCCAGTAGGCGATGTACGCCATCACTTCGTCCACCGAATGGCAGACCTTGATAGCATCGCTAATATGAAATCCCCATTGACGGGCGGTCTCCAGTCGTTCGTAGTGCGTCTTGCCGGGCAACTGCTCGCCGATCATGTAGTATAGATAGGCATCCAGTCCGCGTCGTGCCACTTCCCGCGGGTCTTGCAGTTTCAGCGTGCCGCTCGCCGCATTTCTCGGATTGGCAAAGAGCGGCTCTTCCTGCTCCTCGCGTTCTTTATTGAGTGCCTCAAATCGTTCCCACGGCAACAGCACCTCGCCCCTGAGTTCAAAGAACTCCGGCACGTCCTCGCGCTCTATCTTCCAAGGGATGGATGGTATCGTCTTGATATTCTGTATTACGTCATCGCCCTGCTGGCCGTCGCCTCGTGTGAGTGCTCTTACCAGCACACCGTGCTCGTACCAAAGCGAGATACTCAGTCCATCGTATTTGAGTTCGCACACAATCTCCACACCCTCCGGCAACTTCCGTACCCAGTCCTCAATCTCCTCGCGCGAATAACTGTTCGCCAACGACAGCATCGGATACTTATGCTTGACGGTCTCAAAGCCTTTCGCCTCTCGCCTTTCGCCTTTCGCCGCTAAATCCGACCCAACGTGTTGGGTTGGAGATTTAGCATCGTACATGTCCGGAAACATCGCCTCCAGATCCTGCAGACGATGCATCTTCTCGTCGAACTCACGGTCGGATAGAGTAGGCATGTTCAGTACGTAGTACTTGTAGTTTGCCTCCTCCAGTTCCTTGCGCAGGTTTCTCAACTCCTCCCGCTCCGGTGCTTCTATTTCGCTAAAAAGATCCATTAAGGAATAATAAATTTCTTCTGATACACTTGTCCGTTATAGTAGATATAGAAGATATACATGCCCGAGGTCTGCGGCAGCTGCACTTCGTGGAAAGTACTTGTGATCGGTTGCATCTCCAGTTGGTCACCACGCATCGTATAGATGGCGTAGTAGCTCGGACTGTTCTCGCTATACGCATTGCGTATCGTCAGCGTGTGCAGGCCCTCTTCGACGATCTCCTCGCTGTTGATCGACGGACTCGGATCGTACACCAAGGTGCTATCCAGACGGAGTCCTACCAGCACCGGGTCGTGGTCCGAACAGCGGAACATGGTCTGGTCGCTCGACTTCTGGTAGTTGTAGCGGTCGTCCTCGTCCGAGTTGATATGGAAGGCAGCCATGCCGGTCACCTGCGGATACATCGTGGCGTTGCATAGCGCGTGGTCGATATAGCTGGCCAGTCCGTTGAACATGTAGCTGTAGCTGCTGTCGGCGTGGAACGCACGATGCAGGTCAATCATGCCTTTGTCCGTGAACTGCTTGATCGGGCTGGTGAACGCATAGCAGTTCAGATCGCCCATGAACAGCACATCCTTTTCCTGGATGCTCTTGCTGCCGCTGTACGACTTATACAGCTCCACCACGGCTCTCGCTTCGTTCACACGACGTGCCTCGTCACCCGTATTCATCGCCTTGAAGTGGTTGATCGAGTAGTTGAACCGCTCGCCCGTTGCCTTCACGCGGAAGCACATCATCTTATGGCGGTTCTGCACCTCGGTGTTATCCTCCGCCGGCTTGTCGTTGACGGGTTCCACCTTGTTGGCGTCATAGACGAAGTCTACTTTCTGGAACGTGCCCTCTGCGGCGTCGTGGAAGTACTTGTAGTTGCGGCCCGACAGGTTCTTGTTCAGGTCGCTCACGATCTCTGCAATCGCTTCGTCACCCTGCTGCAGCTCCACCAGTCCGAAGATATCGGCGTTGATCTTCTTCAGCGCCTTGCTCACTTTCGCACGCTGGTCCTGGTGCTCCGAGTAACTGCTCGCACCCATCGATCCCCAGGTCATGTAGTAGTTCTCCAGGTTGAATCCGCACACCAGCAGGCAGTTTTCGCAACTGTCAATGCCCACCAGTTTGCGCAGATTTGCGCCTTCTAAGTCCGTACGCGTATTGCCGCTCCAGCTGCCGCTACTCATCGTCAGGCTACTGGTGCTGTTCACTTTGGCCTTCAGTCCGATGATCTTCTCACCGCAACGGTGATACCCGCTCACACCCGTAAGGGTGAACATGCAGTTGTTGTTGATCCGTACGGTTGAGGTGTAATCAGCCGTACCCGCAAAACCATGGCTCTCCGGCTGGAACTTACGCCAGGGCGAAACGGTATAGTTGCCGTTCGCGTTGCCGCATATGACCATCGGTACGTCGAAGATGACCGTCTGACCGATATACGGACGCAGCGCCTCGCCGGTCCATGAATTGGGGTTGTCCACCGTGATATGCGTCTGCGCGAACGCGCACGCGCAAACAAAAATCAGAATATACGTGTAGAGATATCGTCTCATGGCACAAAAGTGTTGTGTGTGTTTATATTTTGCCTGCAAAATTACTAAAAAAATATGAATTATGCAAATTTTTCAATTTTCAATT
>JAFPLG010000006.1 GCA_017402895.1 Paludibacteraceae bacterium | reverse complement strand
TATGCAAAACCGAACAGACAAACAGCAAAGATAGCCAATGGTATCTTATGGCTCGTGGCGAACCGTCCTAAACGATCGGTCGGCAGCACGGGTGCCTTCTTAACGGTGCTGTTGATGCTGTTGCGCATAAGCATCATCATCGACGGAAGAACCGTGAATGTACATATCAAGCTGCAGACAACACCCTTCGCAAGCACAATACCCATATCCAGTCCGATTCTGAGTCGCATGAAGCAGAGCATCAGCAGACCAATAATCGTGGTCAGCGCACTACTCATGATAGGCCGGAAGGCACGACGTATCGACTTGTTGGCTGCCAGTACAGCATCCCGTTTGTCGGTCTCGTCACGTTGCTCCTGGCGATACCGGTTGAGCAGCACGATGCAATAGTCCAACGAGAGCACCATCTGCAGAATCGACCCGATATAGTTGGTCGTGATGCTTACGCTCGGCAACAGGGCGTTCGTACCCGTGTTGAGCAGGATGGCGACACCAGAAGTGAAGAGGATAATAAACGACTCCACCCATGACTGCGCCATCACAATTAGGATGACGAGTATCAGCACAGCTGCAATGATAATAACCGATAGGGGAGGAGTGGCACCGTCCTGGCTGGTCTCTACCACAGCGTTGTGACCAAAGCGCTTGGCGATATTCTGCCCCAACTGCTTCTGGTTGACCGACTTGTCTACATCCATGTCGTAGAGGGTGTACTTTCCGTCGGCGCTCACCTTATAGCGCACCGAGTCAACATCCGATATCTGGTCCAGCGAATCGGCTATCAAGAGGCGTTCCGTATCGTTCAGATCCTCGAACATAGCATGTACATCACCCGAAGTGCTCGGGATAGAACCAAACTCATCGTTGAGAATAACCAGACCCTGACTCATCTCGGAGTCATGCGGCAGGTATTTTGTCATGTCCGAGTTGACATTCGTGTAGAACATCAGCACCCCGCAAACCAGTGCGAGAAAGACGGTCGAATAGAATAATATGTAGTGCGTGCGTTTGCGCGTCATATATACGTGTACACAAAAAACGGCGCAAAATTACACTTTTTTCTTGAATTATGCAAATAAAATTGTAAATTTGCAAAAAATGTTGTAATTTTGCGGTCGATATGAACGAGAATTCGCGTTATATTATTCTGATACTGGGTGCCGTGGTACTGATGTCTATCGGTCTATGGGGGGCGTATAAATGGCAACAAAGCCGTCATATCACGCGTGAGTCAGCTCCGCTGGAGCTCCACGATATGTTTGACCAGTCTGCTTTCAAATCCGAACCTACGCCTTCGAAGAGCGATACCATTGTTGCGGATGACAAGCAAGCGGCACGTGACTCGCTCATGAAGCAACAACAGCAGTTGCAACTCGCCCAGCGTACAGTACGTATGGCAGCGGAGAAAGAAGGATATTTCTGGCAGCAGAGCCTATCTGACTTTCGTTTTCGCGAACCAGCCGAAGGATGTATGCCCGTTCTTGAGGAGCACGCCGAACGGCTGCGTGACTCGCTCATGGTGGTATATGAGTCGTATGAAAATATTGATTCCCTGCAGGCGACCTACGATCGTGAACTTCAGGTTTGGCACGACCGCCTAGAGCAACAGGTACAGATGCTACCAACGGCCCAGCAAGCACTCGAGGCCGAACAAATCACACGAGATGAGTATAAGAAAATTATCTCGTCTATCCCGGCTGGGAAAACAAAATAGTCGCCTACATCTTATAGCGATAGTGACCATCCTCGTCGGCAAAGAAATACGACTCGCCGGCAATTTTTATACGATAAACATTCAGATCCGTCTCTTGCAGTCTGTTGCGCAGTTCAGACGGGATGTCGCCAAAGAACTTATAGCCATTCTTATAGCAGGCCACCATACCGTTTTCCGTAATGCATGCAGCCCAGAGCAAACCAAATTCTTTGGCTCCGGCTTTGAGCCATTCAGTGATGCGCGAATCCGACGAGGCATAGTGCTCGGTAGTAATCACAATCCAGTCGCCCGAGTCGTTGAACGTAACGGACGTAACCTCCTCGTTATTTGCGTTGTATTCGCGAATCTTCTTCTCCAGTGACTGAGGGATACCTTCCCATCGAAAACCATTACTGCCGTATAGGATGATCCAGTTGCCGTTTTCGGTCAACTGCACATCGTTGATATACTTATTATCATCGTTCAGCTCGGTTAGCGCATTCGACAGCGACACGGGCAGTCCTTTTCCGGCCCATCCGTTCCGTCCATGCAGGGCCAGGTCGCCGTTGGTCTCGGTGATCGCCACATTGCGGCACTCTCCCCACCTCGTGATACACTCCCTAATGAACGAACGGCCTTCTGTCATCACCTCTTCATCATAGTTTGAATACTGCCCCTGAGGGGACGGCGTGGTGTAGGTGGAGTATGGATTCGTGGCGGTAGGGCGCGACGAGCACTCGATATAGCATACGAAATCCTTGATACGCTTCACTTGATCCTCCAGTTCGAGCGATGCGATATGGTTTTCTTGGGGTATGATGTCAATACTTCCCAGGTGCTGCCATATCATGCTGACCAGATGGGTGGACTTGACGGCATAGTTGGCATTCTCTGCTTGGGTATGCATGGCGCAAACGATACCAATCACGTTGCCCCACTTGTCAAATAGCGGACCTCCGCTGTTACCGGGTTGTATCGGTGCGGAGATCTGGTAGAGCGATACGTCCCCTTTATATCCTGATTGAGCTGATATTAGACCGTCGGTCAGCTTGATCTCATCGCCCATCGTATCCGTCAGCGGATAGCCCAGCACATAGACCTTGATACCTACGTTCGCCAGTGTGGTCTTCACTGCATACGGTAACTCACCAAAACCTGGGAAGGATGGGGACGTGATATGGATTAGAGCCAGATCGTGCTCTTCGTCCGTAGCCACCACCTCTGCATCGTACTCAAATAACCGGCCACTGCGTTGAAACTTACAGACGATACGGTTTGCACCATCCACTACGTGATGGTTCGTCACTACGTATCCGTCCTTCAGAGCCCAACCGGTTCCAGACCAGTCGGCAGCCAGACCGTACGTAAAACAAAGACACAACAGAGCAAGTAATAGTAAGATGCGCTTTTTCATGGTATATCTCCAATATATAATATTTACGACTACAAAGGTAGGAGTTTTTTTCGACATGTACAAGAAAAAATTGACGTTTTTCTTGCATAATCAATTTTTTTGTTGTAAATTTGCACGATTTTTAATTTCGCGTTACTAGTATGGCAAACGAAAAGCAACAACTCGTCGACGAGCTCAAGGCTCTACTCGAACAGGAAACCACTGCTCAGAAGGAGCAGGTAGAACAGTTGAAAACACAGTTTTATCGTCAGTACCACCAGGAGCTGGAGGCTCTCCGTGTGGCGGCTCAGAAAGCCGCCGAAGAGGCAGGAGAAGTTCTAGAAGCATGGCAACCGCCCGTGGATGAACTGGAACAAGAATTTCGTGAGCTACTAAACCAGTATAAAAAACAGCGTGCCGAGTTGGCTGCACGTCAGGAAGCCGAGCAACAGGCTAACCTTGAGCGTAAGCAGGATATCCTCAAGCAGATGAAGCAACTAGCTGAATCTGAGTGCGCCGACGTGATGGACAACCTCAAGCGTATGCGTGAACTGCAAGCCGAGTGGAAGACTATCGGACAAGTGCCTGCACCTAAGGCCCAGGAGATCTGGAAACAATATCAGCAATACCAAGAGCAGTTCTACGACCTGGTTAAAATCAATATCGAATTGCGCGATCTCGATTTCAAGAAAAATCTTGAGATGAAGACCCTCCTCTGCGAAGCGGCAGAGAAGCTTCAGGAGATGGACTCGGTGGTGGAAGCCAGTCGTGCCCTCCAGCAACTCCACGACGAGTGGTCGGAGATTGGTCCTGTAGCTCGCGAACTGCGTGAGGACTTGTGGAACCGTTTCAAACAGGCTTCGTCGATTATCAACAAAAAGCACCAGGCCTACTTCGATGAGCTGCATAAGAAGGAACAGGAGAACCTGGAGAAGAAACAAGCTATCATCGAGAGCCTCCGTGCAATCGACTATACGGATGTGAAGTCCAATAAGAAATGGGACGAACTGACCGAACAGGTGCAGGCCCTGCAAAACGAGTGGCGCACCATCGGATTCGCTCCAAAGAAGCACAACCAGACGATCTACGAAGAGTATCGTCAGTTGTGCGATGGTTTCTTCCACGCTAAGACTGCTTATTACAAGGGCTTGCGCGACGAGTTGAACGAGAACCTCAAGCGCAAACGCTCGCTTATCGAGCAGGCTGAGGCACTCAAGGATAGCCAGGAATGGCAAGAGACGAGTGAGAAACTGATGGAACTCCAACGTGAATGGAAAAAGATAGGTCCCGTGGCTCGCAAATACTCGGATGATCTATGGAAGAAATTCAACGAGACCTGTGACAGTTTCTTCAATGCCCGTCGTGAGGCGCTGAAAGATGAACGTATCAAGGCGCGTGGAGAACGTGCAGCAAAGGCTGTTAAGGCAGCGGCCAATCAGGGTGCAGAAGGACTTCGCCGCATGCACGATCGTCTCCAGCAAGAGATAAAGACGGCCGAAAACAACATCCTTTTCTTCACGGCAAAGTCCAAGACGGCTAACAAACTCGTGGATGACATGCAGAAGAAGATCGATGCGCTCAAGAAGCAACTCGATGAGATCGAACAGAAAATGGAGAGTGAAGACTAATGGCAGCTCTGATAGAATACAACGACGTGGAGATTTGCCAGGAAGAGCAAATCGTACTGCGTGACGTCAATGTGACGGTCCATAGTGGCGAGTTGGTTTACCTGCTCGGCAAGATTGGTTCGGGTAAGTCCAGTTGGCTCAAGACTCTCTATGGGGCTCTGCCGATCGAGCAGGG
>JAFPLG010000133.1 GCA_017402895.1 Paludibacteraceae bacterium | reverse complement strand
TTACCGTAAAAAACAACACAAACAGCGCAATAACTCCCGCTGCCAAAACTGATTCAACAATAATACTAATCTTGTTCATTTTATAATAAGTTTAAATTTTTCAATTTTCAATTTTCAATTTTCTATTCCCTCATACCCCTTTTCTTCCAATTCCAGCGCCAGGGTTTTATCGCCTGTCTTCACTATCTTTCCATCGGCCAGCACATGCACAAAGTCCGGTACGATATAGTCCAGCAGTCGCTGGTAATGGGTAATCACAATCGAGGCATTCTCCTTCGTCTTCAGTCGGTTAACACCCTCCGCCACGATACGCAGTGCATCGATATCCAATCCGCTATCCGTCTCGTCCAATATGCTCAGACACGGCTCCAGCATCGCCATCTGGAAGATCTCATTCTTCTTTTTCTCGCCTCCCGAAAAGCCTTCGTTCACCGAGCGGTTCTGGAGTTTATCGCCCATCTCCAGCAGCGCCCTTTTCTCCTTCATCAGCTTTAGAAACTCACGTGCACTTAGCGCCGGCTTACCCTCGTACTGACGCTTCTCGTTCACCGCCGTGCGCATGAAGTTGGTCATACTCACGCCGGGAATCTCAACCGGATACTGAAAACTCAGAAACACACCTTCCCGTGCACGCTGCTCTGCCGGCATCTCCAGCAGGTTCTTGCCGCGAAGCCATACCTCGCCGCCGGTCACCTCATAGGCCGGGTGACCCGTCAGCACCGCACTCAGTGTCGACTTGCCGGCACCGTTTGGTCCCATGATCGCATGTACCTCACCCTCGTTCACCACCAGGTTCACGCCCTTCAGTATCTCTTTGCCTGCAATCGAAGCATGCAGGTCTTTTATCTCGAGTAGTCGTTTCATCTTCGTTTATTTTGTTTGCCCCAGACGATGCAGATGACAGAGCATCAGACTTCCGTCCTCACGTCTCAGGTGCATACCGTTTCCTTCGCAATACTGGAATGCCTTGCAGTCCTTACACGGCTCCATCTCGCGCATCCAACCACGGTCACGATAGGGTTTAAACTCTTCTTCCCATACGCGCCAGAACGAGTCGCGATAAATATTGCCCTGATAATACTTGCCGCGAATACTGGTGCAGGCCGATATGCTGCCATCAATCAGTATCGAAGCTACGCTCACACCCGCAGCACATTGGTACAGATGGTCACGCACCTTGCCCTCGTAGGTTCCCAGATACCCCTCGCACGAGTACGACACATGACGTCCCGCTTCGCGCTCAGCTACAATGAAGTCCATCAATTGCTGGAACTGCTCGTCACTGAGCAGCAGTTCCGGATTCTCAGCCGCACGTCCCATTGGGTCGATTCCAAACAAACGCCAGTCGCGTACACCCAGACTCCACAACAGATCCCGTATCTCTGCCAGATGGCCTATCGTACGTTGGTTCACGCAGGTCACCACATCCCATGTCAGTTTCGGATCAGCAGCACAGAGTCGTATCGCACGGCACGCACCCTCAAAAGCCAGGGGATGCTGACGAAGCCACACGTGGTCTTTCTCCAGTCCGTCTAGCGAGACAGTCATCGATCGTAATCCAGCCTCTCTTAGTTCGCGATAGCGTTTCTCAGTCAGTGCCAGTCCGTTGGTCACCATGCCCCATGGATAACCACGCTGCTTCAACTGACGACCTATTTCCGCCAGGTCCTTACGCATCAGCGGTTCGCCGCCGGATATGATAATCAGCACCGTACGCGGATCTACGTGCGGCGTGATCTCTTCGTCTATCACTCGTAGAAAATCTTCGGCCGGCATATCGGGGGTCTCCACCGATGCCACACAATCGCTACCGCAATGCAGACAATGCACATTGCAACGCAAAGTCGACTCCCAGAAGAGTTGCTGCAGCGGGTGCAGTTTCTTCAGGTTTCGGCGTCGTATGCTCTCCAGCCAGAGAGCTGTTCGTAATCGGAAATTCATGCTACGTTGCTACAAGCTTTTGTTTTTACAACTGACTCATCACCACCTCACCCACGGCTTGAAGCGTAGCGCGGTCTATCTGCTGAATATCGTCCTGCTGCGTATGCCACCAGAAGGGGAACGTACCGGTCGTACCGTCCAGATGGATGATATCAATGATAGGAATACTGAGAGCCTTGCCTATATAATAGTGGTCGTCCACAATGGCGCCTGCCTGCTGGTCGCGGAAGAAGTTATCATATCCCAGGTCCGCCGCAGCATACCATACTTTCTGCACATAGGCCGAAGCCATCTGCTCCGAGTACTGCTCACGATAGAACGTAGCCCCCGGTGCTCCCACCATATCCAGCAGTATTCCCCAGTTATATCGTCCTTTCAGCGAAGTGTCTTTTGCCCACAACTGACTACCCAGGCACCATGTATCCTGACGGTCTATATCTTTCAGGAATCGGGGCGTACCCATGTCCTCGCAGTCAAACAGCACAATGTCCACATTCGCCCTTAGCCTTTCGCCATTCGCCTTCTTATGCTGCAACTGACGCGCCACTTCCATCAACACAGCCACACCGCTTGCGCCGTCGTTGGCAGCCGGTACGGGCTGATACCACGAGTCCTCAGTGTCTTCGTCGCACCACGGACGCGAGTCGTAGTGTGCGCACAGCAGGATGCGCGACTTGGCGCTATCCGCATCAAAACGAGCCACTATATTCCGCACGCGCTGCTTCTCACCTGCATAGTCAACCATCACGCCTTCCTGCACTTCCACCTCGCCGCCAAAACTGCGAAGTTTGTCAACAAACCAGATCACGCACGAGTCATGCTCCTCCGTACCCGGCACGCGGGGACCGAAATCCAACTGTTTCTCCACGTAGCTATAGGCCGAGTCGCCGCTGAATGCGGGATGGTCTATCGCATGGCGAGTCCGCTGTTTCGCTCCGCTACCGCAGGCCACCAGAGCCAGGGTCATTATCGCAAGCAATATGTTAATGTATCGCGCGCGCATATATGCGTTATCGTTCGTTCACTTCGCTGATGCTCTGATGTTCCTGTATTGCACGTATTACCGCACCGATCGCCTCGGCCAGCGTAACGCGGTGCACTTTCGCACAACGCTCCGTATCAAACGGCAGCGAGTCGGTGAAAATCAGTTCGTCCAGTTCGCTCTCGTCTATTCGCTGGCATGCCGGACCCGACATCACGCCGTGGGTCACCACCGCACGCACCGTAATAGCGCCGGCACGTTTCATCACCTCAGCCGCCTTGCATAGCGTTCCGGCTGTATCGGCTATGTCATCTACGATGACTACGTTCTTGCCGTATACGTCACCCAGCACACGAATCTCCGACACCTTGTTGAAGTCGGGACGATTCTTATAGCAGATCACCATCGGCACCTCGCGATCAATCATCGTATGCAGTTTCTTGGCAAACGCGGCAGCGCGTTTCGAACCGCCCACGTCCGGCGAAGCCACGATCATCTTCTTCAAGTTCAGCCCGGCTACGTAGGGAGCCAGCACATTTGAACCGTAGATATGATCCACCGGGATATCAAAGAATCCCTGTATCTGGTCGGCATGCAGATCCACCGTTATCACGCGATCCGCTCCGGCAACCTGGAGCATATTAGCCACCAGTTTCGCACCGATCGACACACGCGGTTTGTCCTTCCGATCCTGACGAGCCCAACCAAAATACGGAATCACAGCGATCACTTTATATGCGCTCGCACGCTTCGCCGCATCGATCATGAGCAGCAGTTCCATCAGGTTGTCACTACTGGGGCGAGTCGATTGCACCAGATAAACCGACATACCACGCACCGATTCATCAAACGAGGCAGCAAACTCACCATCAGAGAAATGGTCGATCTTGACTTTGCCCATCGGGCAGTCCAGATACCGGCATATACCTTGGGCTAATTCCTCACCCTGGCTGCCGGCAAACACTTTAAACGGATTTGTTTCCATTGCTCGAAAAGCTTATCGCGTTATTTTTTCTTTCTCTTCGGTTTTCCCTGCTGAACCGGCGAAACCGGCTGGTCTGCCGGACGCACGTCTTGCTGTACGGGAACTTCATAATGAAGCCGTCCGTTTGACAGCCGCTCTATATCCTCGGCTATACGGGCAACACCCGACTCCTGGTCCTTGTTCCAGACCGTATTCTTCTGGCGCATACATTGAGCCACATAGTTAACCAGTGCCTCGCGTTGCTCTGGGTCTTCCAGCACGCACGCATACTCGATCATATCCTGAATAATGCGTCCGTAGTTGCGCATCTTCACCGGTGTGGTCTTTCGTTGTAATTGCAATTCCATACTATAACCTTTAGCCTATAACCTTTAGCCTATACCAATAACCTTTAGCCACTAGCCTTTAGCCATTAGCCTTTCGCCATTATTATTTCCTTCTCAGCAGATAGATCATCGTCGGATAGTGGTCGCCGTATCCGTCCTGCCATACGCCACCCTTGTGTGTACGCAGCGGCGTACCCTTGTCCTTACCCTCCTGTACAGTCAGGAACGGCTTGTTGAATATCTGCGGCTTCCAGTAGTACCACTTGCCCGAGTTGATGTTCTCGCTCAGCAGCGGCTCCGAGATGATAATCTGGTCAAACAGGTTCCAACTGCCGTTGTATGCCAGCGAACCCGTTCCGTTCTCCAGACGCTGCCACATGGTGTTAAACAACCCCTGCTTCTGCACGTCCTCGCGGTTCTTCTTGGCGTTCAGCACCTCGGCACAACTGTGGTTATACGGATCGTCATTCAGGTCACCCATAATGATAATCTTCGCATTCGGTTCGCGCTGATAGATCGAGTCGCAGATATGCAGACATAGCATCGCAGCCGTATCACGTCCCGGACGACTGGAGAGCTCGCCACCGTAACGGCTGGGCCAGTGGTTGACAATCATGTGCAGTTTGTCCTTGACGATCGTCTTGTGGTCGTCATCATACATATAGCCCGATACGAGCAATTGCAGACGGGTCTTGATCACGCCGCCGTCAGCATAGTGAGCTTTTAGCTCATAACCCGACACCTTGGTCGGACGGAAAGCCGTCGTATCATATAGGAATCCTACGTCCACACCACGGCGGTCCGGACCTTCCAGCAAGATGGGCTTGTACGCACGACCGTACTTACTGTTCGTCTCGGCACACAGGTCGTACAGACAACCTATATTCTCCACCTCGGCAACGCCCACACAGGCTGCGCCACGCGGATCCTCATCCGTACCCAACTGCGCCACAGCATAACCCATACGCTGGATCTTATGCTCATATTTCAGGCTCGTCCAGTGCATGCCGCCGTCCGGCAAGTACTCGTAGTCGTTCTTGCCCTCGTCATGAATGGTGTCAAATAGGTTCTCCAGGTTGTAGAAAGCGATGCAACGAATTCGTTGCTGCGTTTGTTCTTGCGCATTCAGCGCGCTTGTCAGGGTCAGCAGCGCCGCTGCCACCCAAATCATGGTGCGTTTCATAATATGTAGTTTTTTGTTCAAGTTACGGTTTTTCGTTCATTTTATGCCGCACAAATACCGTGCCACACTAATTCGCCGACAAAATTACAAAAAAAATCTCACATACGCAAGCATGCGCGAGTTTTTTTGTGATTTTTTTCATTCCCCCAAGACGCACTCCCTAACACTTCGGGACGAGTTCCATAAAGCTTCCTCTCGTTCGCATCTCGTTCGCATTACGGACGTCTCTGGTGGGTCTTTTCCCGGTTCGGGGTTTGACAGGACCTGAACAACGTCCTTAGTACGTACACATACTACCCCTTGATAGGGTACGTATGTAGAACTAACGGACTCAGGTCCTCGTCAAAAACCAGAGATTTTCACAAAAAAGTCATCAGCGCTTGCACATATGATTTTTTTTTACTATCTTTGCACCGCAAAACAAAAAAACACACAAATCGTACATCGTAAATCGTCAAATCGTAAATTATACAATTATGTCAAGCGTTAACAAAGTTATTTTGATTGGAAATGTGGGCTCCGACCCCGAAGTACGTTATCTGGACCGAGGCGTTTGTATCGCTAATTTCAACCTGGCAACCACCGAACGAGGCTACACTATGCAAAACGGCACCCAAGTGCCCGACCATACCGACTGGCACGCCATTGTCCTCTGGCGCAACCTGGCCGAATGGGCCGAACGTTATGTACGCAAGAGCATGAAACTATATGTCGAGGGCAAACTCCAAACCCGCACTTGGGAGAAGGACGGACAGATTCGTCGCAAAACCGAAGTTATTGCCGAGAACGTGCAGATTCTCTATCGCCCTGAGCAATATCGTAACGGCGTAGACCGACTCGAACCGAAGACCGAGCCCGAAGCACAGCCCGAGACGCCTATCATCGAAGACGAGAATTTTAACGATATTTTCTAAGTTTTTTCTTATGACCAACAAGGAACGATATGCCGAGTGGGCCGAACGGATTGGCAATG
>JAFPLG010000015.1 GCA_017402895.1 Paludibacteraceae bacterium | reverse complement strand
GGATCTGCCAACAAGACCTATTTGTATCAAGAGACCAAGGCGCGTATCCAGAACCCGGGTACACTCATCCCCTTCCTCGTGGAGAAAATGAAATCCCTCGGTACCGCAGCTTGTCCTCCGTATCATATCGCGATTGTTATTGGTGGTACGTCGGCAGAGAAAAACCTGCTGACCGTGAAGCTCGCCAGCACGCACTACTACGACTCGCTGCCGACAACGGGCGACGAGACAGGCCGTGCGTTCCGCGACGTAGAACTGGAGAAACAACTGCTGCAAGAGGCCTATAAGATCGGTCTGGGTGCACAGTTCGGCGGAAAATACATGGCCCACGACGTTCGCGTAGTTCGTCTGCCGCGTCACGGTGCCAGTTGCCCGATAGGTCTGGGTGTTAGTTGCTCGGCCGACCGTAACATCAAGTGCAAGATCAACAAGGATGGTATATGGATTGAGAAACTGGACAACAACCCGGCTTCGTTGATTCCGGAGGAGTTGCGTCAGGCAGGCGAAGGCGATGCCGTACGTATCGACCTGAACCAGCCGATGAAGGACGTATGCGCTATTCTAACCAAGTATCCGATTGGTACGCGTCTGAGCCTGAACGGTACGATTATCGTGGGTCGTGACATCGCACACGCCAAGATCAAGGCACGTCTGGATGCAGGCGAAGAGATGCCGGAGTACCTGAAGAACCATCCTATCTACTATGCCGGTCCGGCTAAGACGCCGGCAGGTATGGCTTGCGGCTCGATGGGCCCGACCACGGCCGGTCGTATGGATCCGTACGTAGATGAGTTCCAAGACCACGGAGGTAGCCTGATCATGCTGGCTAAGGGTAACCGCTCGATCGACGTGACCAATGCCTGCCAGAAGCATGGCGGCTTCTATCTGGGCTCGATCGGAGGTCCGGCAGCTATTCTCGCGCAGAATAATATCAAGTCGATTGAGTGCGTCGAGTACCCTGAACTGGGTATGGAGGCTATCTGGAAAATCGAGGTAGAGAACTTCCCGGCATTCATCCTGGTGGACGACAAGGGCAATGACTTCTTCAAGCAACTAAAGCCCTGCGAGGGTTGCACCATATTAAACTGAAAGGTGAAAACTGAAAAACTGAAAGGTGGAACAGACTGATAAGAAAAAATCGTTCTGGCAGCGGATGCGGTATAAGTACCGTCTGACGTTGGTCAACGAAGATACGTTGCAGGTTCACTGGCATCTGCAGATGAGTTGGTTGCGCGCAGCGCTGCTGGGCAACTTGGTGTTTCTCATCGCGTTGGCGCTGTGTTCTGCGCTGATCCTCTTCACCCCGATACGCACGTTCCTGCCGGGCGGTGTGACCGAGGACGAACGTCAGTTCCTGCTAGACGAATCGATGCGACTCGACTCGCTGCAACAGCAGGTGGACCGTCAGACGCGTTACCTGGAGAGCGTGCGCGTGGCCCTCTCGGGCGTGGCGCAGCAAGACTCCACACCACCACTCGACTCGATGCGCGTGTTGGAGCACGAGGAACTGATAGAGAAGACTACGCCGGCTACGCAGGAGTTTATGGAGCAGTACGATCAGAAACATCCCAAACAGCAACCAGCTAAGAAACAGAACCAGAAGAGATGAAGCGACTCGCCATACTTGGTAGTACCGGTTCGATAGGTACGCAGACTCTGGACGTGGTGCGTCGTCATCCCGACCTGTACGAGGTATATGCTATCTGTGCCAACCGTTCTGTGGACTTGCTCGTGGAGCAGGCCCGGGAGTTCCGTCCCGAAGTTGTCTGCATCGCCGACGAGAGCTTGTACGAAGAGCTCAGCCGTCAGCTGTCAGCCATCAGTTTTCAAGGCAAAATATGGGCTGGAGCAGACTCAATAGCCGACATGGTGACGATGCCGTCGATAGATATCGTCGTGGCCGCCATGGTGGGCTATGCCGGGTTGCGTCCTACGATCGAGGCTATCCGGGCCGGCAAGACCATCGCGTTGGCCAACAAGGAGACACTGGTCGTAGCCGGTGAGATTATATGCGAATTGGCCCAGAAGCACCACGCGCCGATTTTGCCCGTAGATAGCGAGCATAGCGCGATCTTCCAGAGCCTGGTGGGCGAAGACCGCAACGAGATAGAGAAGATTCTCTTGACAGCCAGCGGCGGTCCGTTCCGCACCTACAGCCTGGAGCAGATGCGCACCGTGACGGCAGCTGATGCACTGCGCCATCCCAATTGGGAGATGGGGGCGAAGATCACTATCGACTCGGCCAGCATGATGAACAAGGGCTTTGAGGTAATCGAGGCTAAGTGGCTCTTCGGCGTGCCGGTTGAGAAAGTCGAGGTGGTGGTTCATCCGCAGTCGATAGTCCACTCGGCCGTGCAGTTCGCCGATGGTGCCATTAAGGCACAACTCGGAGCCCCCGATATGCGTCTGCCTATCCAGTATGCTCTCTCGTTCCCCGAACGACTGGCAGCTGATTTCCCGCGGGCGGACTTGTTCGCACTGAAGGACTTGACGTTCGAGCGTCCGGATCTAGAGCGATTCCCGAACCTGGGCCTGGCCTACGAGGCTATGCGTCGAGGCGGTACGGTTCCGTGCGTGCTGAATGCCGCCAACGAGGTGGCAAACCTGGCTTTTCGCGAGGGACGCTGCGGTTTCCTGCAAATGAGCGACATCATATCGGAGACGATGAACCGAGCCGCCTTTATTCAGAAACCGAACTACGAAGACTACGTCGCTTGCGATGCCGAAGCAAGACGCATCGCTGCAGAGGAATTAAATCGTAAATCGTAAATTATTAAATCGTAAATTAATTGATGATTCAAGCATTACAACTCATACTGGCCCTAAGTTTTCTCGTGTTGATACACGAGTTGGGGCACTTTACATTCGCAAAGATTTTCCATGTGCGCGTGGAGAAGTTCTATCTGTTTTTTAATCCATGGGTGAGCCTCGTTCGCATGAAAAAAATCGAGGGGAAATGGCATTTCAAGTTTCTGACGCGGAATTCTGATGACGACGAATGGAATAAGTACCCCGAGACGACGGAGTGGGGAATAGGCTGGCTGCCTCTGGGTGGTTACTGCGCGATAGGTGGCATGGTGGATGAGACCCACAAGAGCGAAGACCTGGCCGCGGAACCGCAACCATGGGAGTTCCGCTCGAAACCAGCATGGCAACGCATGTTGATCATACTGGGTGGTATACTGGTGAACTTCATCGGCGCGCTCGTTATCTTCTCGATGCTTCTGTGGCAGTGGGGCAAGGATGAGATGCCGCTGTCGAATATTGATAACGGACTCTACTACTCGGAACTGCTACAGCAGGAAGGATTCCGTCAGCAGGATAAGATTCTGAGTATTGACGGCCAGGAACCTAACGAACTAAACGATGTAGTTCAGTGGATAATCATCGAGGGTAAGCGCGACGTGCGTGTGCTGCGCGGAACGGATACCGTGTCGCTCCGTATGTCGGAGGACCTGGGTTCGCGTTATCTGGCTATCCAGAACGACTACGACCGTGCGGAACGTGAGAAACAGCGTCAGGACCGTCAGTACCAGCGTACGCGGTATGTGCTGATCCAGGAATATGTACCTTTTGTAATCGACTCGGTCATGCCGGAAAACGTGGGTGATCTGGCCGGCCTGCAGAAAGGCGACAGCATCGTGCGTATCGACAGCGTTTATTGCGGTTGCCAGGCAGAAGTGATGAACGAACTGCGTCTCCATCCGATGGATAGCATCTCGATAGGTTATTACCGCGCCGGACAGTACCGGACGGCACATGCCTTCCTAGGCGACCAATGCAAACTGGGCGTCATCATGAAGACGAAGTACGACTTCTATCCGGTGAATCACACCGACTACAGTTTCCTTCAGTCGATTCCCGCCGGCATACAGTACGGATGGGATCTGCTGGTGATGTATGTCAAGCAGTTCCGACTGGTCTTCACCAAAGAGGGCGCACAGTCGTTGGGCGGCTTCGGAGCGATAGGCAGCATGTTCCCGTCGTTCTGGAACTGGCAAGCCTTCTGGCATATGACAGGATTCCTCAGTATCATCCTGGCATTCATGAACTTCCTGCCCATCCCCGCACTGGATGGTGGCTATATATTGTTCCTGCTCGTGGAGATGATTACGCGTCGCAAGCCGAGCGATAAGTTTCTGGAGAAAGCCAACTCGATTGGATTCTGGTTGCTCATCTTACTACTGGTTGTAGCCAATGGAAATGATATATTGAAACTTTTCTTCTAAGAAGAGAAATTTGACATTAGAGATTTATGGCAGACTTTTTTGTACACGAATCATCTTATGTAGATGAAGGTTGCCAAATAGGCAAAGGCACGAAAATATGGCACTTTAGTCATATTATGTCGGGCTGTACGATAGGCGAGGACTGTAATATCGGACAGAACGTGGTCATCTCGCCAAACGTGGTGCTCGGACGGAACTGTAAGATCCAGAACAATGTTTCGGTATATACCGGCGTAAAGTGTGAGGACGATGTGTTCCTCGGTCCGAGTATGGTCTTTACGAATGTTATCAATCCTCGTGCGGCTGTAAGTCGAAAAGACGAGTACCGCGAGACAATTATCCGTCGCGGGGCATCGGTAGGGGCGAACGCTACGATAGTATGCGGACACACACTGGGCGAGTACTGCCTGATAGGCGCCGGTTCGGTGGTGACGAAAGACGTACCGGCCTATGCGCTGATGGTGGGTAACCCTGCCCGTCAGATAGGATGGGTCAATGCCCACGGCGACAAATGTGCTTCGTTGGAGGAAGCAATGAAGAATTGAAAACTGAAAATTGAAAGAAAGAAGAAATGATTCAGAGAATACAAACATTATATCTGCTGGCCGTGGTGGCACTGGGAGTGGCGCTGATTTGGCTGCCCGTTCTGCAACTCGTTACACCCGATGGACAAGTATATAACCTGACCGCACTGGGAGGCGCTCCGCTGGAGGGACTCTGGGGACTAACACTAACCACAATGCTAATCCCACTGATGGCTCTCGTAGATATATTCCTATTCAAGAAGCGTCTGCTGCAGGCAAGACTGAATATCTTCTCCGTCATGCTCTGCTTGGGGTATTATGGCGTACTGGCGATCTATGTATGGTTGGCAAAGATGAGTCTGACCGCAGAATGGTATATCAATTTCTGGGCTTCTTTCCCGCTGATATGCTTGGTGCTGACGCTGATGGCTACGCGCCGTATACTCAAAGACGAGGCGCTGGTTCGTGCCGCCGACCGGATCCGATAACCTATAACCCATAACCCATAACCCATAACCCATAACCGCTTATGCTTTTACTACAAGACATAGAAGTGACAGAGAAGGCGCAAGAAGTTGCTGAGAAATTGAGCGCGGATTCTGTTCAGAGTACACTTCAAAACGTGATACAAGAGGTACAAACCAATCCGGAAGGATTCTGGCACAATGCCCTTCAAGACTTGGCGCAGTTTGGACTGAAAGTGGTGGCCGCACTGATTATCTACATGGTCGGTGCATGGGTTATCCGCTATATCAAGCGCCTGATCAATCGTATCTTCGAACGCCGTAAGACGGAGCACACCCTGGCTTCGTTTGTCAGTTCGTTGGTTAGCATCGTGTTGACCGTCATGCTGATCCTTGCGACAATTGGTACGCTGGGCGTCGATACTACTTCCTTTGCAGCGCTCTTGGCTGCCGGAGGTATGGCGATAGGTATGGCGTTGTCCGGAACGGTGCAGAACTTCGCGGGAGGTATCATGCTGCTTATCTTCCGTCCGTTTAAGTCGGGCGACTATATCCGCGCGCAGGATGTAGAGGGATATGTCATGCAGGTTACTATCGTCTCCACCAAGATCCTGACGCTCAACAATAAAGTCGTCATTCTCCCCAACGGAAATATCTTCACCGGCAATATCGAGAACCTGTCTGCCCAAGGTATCCTGCGTGTGACATGGAATATAAGTGTCGACTATGGTGTAGATGCCAAGGCATGTAAAGAGGCGATGATAGAGATTATGCGCTCCGATAAGCGCGTCCTTAGTGAAGAAAAATATCCGCATGTCAAGAAAAGTGCTAACGCGATGCTGGATCCTACCAAGGTGCGTAAAATCAACCACGACCCAAGCGTCATCATGGTGTCGCTCAATTCCAGCGACATTACGTTCCAGGCGCGTGCGTGGATCTATGCACGCGATTACCTCAGCGTAGAACCTGATTTGCTGGAGCGCTTCTATACTGAACTACCGCCACAGGGCTTCACGTTCGCGTACCCGCATATGGACGTGAAAGTCACACATCCGGTAGAGATCAAGAAATAATTCGAAGAATTTTCTGTACGATTTATTGCTCTTTGTTGAGAGCATTGACCAGCATACCGCACGCGGCGAGGATATCTTCGCCGCGGCTGCGGCGTATGGTCGTTGTGATGCCGTGCTCGGTCAGATAGTCGCGCAGCCAGACCATCTGCTTTTCGTCTGAAGCAGGGAAGGCTTGATCCACACCCGCATGAAAACGAATGAGGTTGATACGGCAATTTAGTCCACGCAGCAGACGCACGAGTTCTTTGGCATGACGAGGGGTGTCATTCTGACCTCCAAAACAGATATATTCGAAGCTTAGACGACGCTGATGGGTCCAGTCTTGTGCCTTAATCAACTCCAAAACCTTCGAAATAGGATGTGCTTTCTCAATAGGCATAATCTGCTGACGTTCAGCCGCGAATGGATTGTGCAAAGAAATGGCCAAATGGCATTCGCTTTCCTGCAGGAAGCGTTCCAGGCCTTTTGGGTAACCTACGGTAGAAACTGTGATGCGATGAGGCGACCATTGGCATCCCCACTGGGCACTCATAGCCCGAAGCGCACGTAAAACCTCATCGATATTGTCCATCGGTTCGCCCTC
>JAFPLG010000132.1 GCA_017402895.1 Paludibacteraceae bacterium | reverse complement strand
GTCGTGTACGGCGGTCATCTCGCCGGCTTCGATAAGCTGGTTGTCAAACTGCTTGTCCATGATGGTGAAGACAAAGAAGTTGAGCAAACCTACCACCAGCAGCAGCGATGCGAACAGCAGCGGAGCCACTACGGAATTGGTGCCGTCTATCGCAAAACGCTGACTGATCAGCGGCGAGAGCCACATAGCGCCAAACACGCCCAGACGAGCGATAGCCATCTCGAGGCCCATAGCGAGCGCCATCTCTTTGCCTTTGAACCACTTAGCCAGGATTTTCGACACGGTGGTACCTGCCATCTCGCAGCCGCAGCCGAAAATCATGAAGCCGAACATCGCCAACTTCGCGGAAGCCGGCATAGCAGGCCACCACGAGTTGAGCCACAAAGCAAAATCGGTGGTTTGGAACCAGGCAGAAATGCCCACAAACTTAATGGCAGCACCTATCACCATCAGGCTTGCAGAGAGCAAACCCGTGAAGCGGACGCCCATCTTGTCCAGGATGATACCTGCGATAATGAGGAATCCGAACACGTTCAGGAGATACTCTCCTGCGGCATAGGTTCCGAACACGCCTTGATCCCAACTGAGCGTCTCGTTCAGGAGTGACGCCAGCGGAGACAAAATGTCCACGAACATATAGGCGAAGAACATCATCGACGCCACCAGAATAAGAACCGCCCAACGCGCTACGGCGTTGTCACGAAGGGTTTTGACTATTACTTCTTCCATATTGATTCGGTGTTTTAGGTTTGTGCGATTTCTGCCACTGCGCCTTGCGTTTCTCATACTCGGCGTAGCGGTTCTCCAAATATCCGTCAGCCATTATTTAATGCCCAATTTGGCCTTTACGTCAGCCATCAAATCCGTGGCAGCGGGGTCGATATACACCATCGCGGCGGAGTCGAAGATATAGGTAAAGCCTTTCTCCTGACCTACAGCCTGGATAGCCTTGACCATCTTCTCCTGCACGGGAGCCACGTACTCCTGACGCTTCTGCTGGATGTCCTGCTGAGCGGTCTGGTAGGTGGTCTGGAGGCGCTGCTGCATGGTGTAGAGTTCTTCCTCCTGGATTTGCTTCATTGCATCAGGCATAGTAGCAGCTTTCTGCTCATATTCCTGAGCTTTCTTCTGATACTCTTCCTGCATTTTTACGAGCAGGTCCTCATACTGCTTGTTGAGGCTGTCAAGGCGTGTGGTGACGTCTTTGAGTTCCGGCATGAGCTGGAAGAGTTCCTGCGTGTTGATGTGTCCATACTTCTGTGCACTTGCCATCATCGGCAATACGAGTGCAAGGATAACTAATACTTTTTTCATATCTTTCTGGTTATTATTTTTGTCAATCCTACGGTGATCCTTCGGTGGTTCTCTCACGGTGCTTACTTGGCGCCCAGACGCTGGAGCACCTGGTCGGAGATATCCATCTTGGAGGACATATAGATGAGCGACGGGTCGGCAGAGCGGTCCTTCACCACATCATATCGTTTCTCTTGCGCGATTTCCTGAATCACGGCATAAATCTCGTCCTGAATGGGCTTGAGCAGCGCTTCTCTTTTCTTGAAGAGTTCACCCTCTTTCCCAAAATATCGGCGCTTGGCATCCATGGCTTCTTTCTCTTTCGCCAGGATCTCCGCCTCGCGTTCCTTCTTCATATCCTCGGAGAGGAAAATCTGCTCGGTCTGGTAGTTCTGCTGAAGCACACGGGCTTCTTCGTTGAGCGCATCCACCTCTTTCTGCCAGCGTTTGCTCACCATCGCGAGTTGCTCGTTGGCCGTTTCGTACTGAGGCAGATTCTTCAGGATATACTGCAGATCCACGAACGCCACTTTCTGCGCACTGACGCTACAGCAGAGTGAAGACAGCAAGCATAGAGCAAGCAAGGAGAAGGTATAAATACAATGTCGTTGTTTCATATGCATAGCGTTTATAGTTCTTGTCCGAGCACAAAGTGGAATTGCGATTTTCCGTATTGGTCGGAACCGTTAATCTTGTCAAAGCCCCAGCCCCAGTCGATACCCATCAAGCCGAACATCGGCAGGTAGATACGCACACCCAGACCGAGCGAACGCTTCAGGTTGAAGGGGTTGAAGTCCTTCAGGTTGGCGAAGCAGTTACCGGCCTCGGCAAAGCCAAGCACCCAGATGGTGGCGTTCTGCTCCAGGGAGATAGGATAGCGGAGCTCAAGCGTGTATTTGTTATAGACGTAGCCGATGTTACGTCCGGTGGTGGCGTCATACGGCGTAAGTGAACCGGACGAATAACCACGCATGGCGATGTAATCGGTGGAGTAGCTGGAATAGCTGGACATACCGTCACCACCCATGTAGAACGTCTCGAACGGCGACTTGGCGTTGATGTTGTAATGACCCAGATAGCCGAACTCGGCACGGGTCATGAGCACCAACTTGCTGTCCTTGGTCAGCGGCGTGAACACCTTGCCAGAGAATTTCCACTTGTGGTACTCCAGCAGGTGATAGCGCTCCTGCGTGGTCATGGCGGAGTAGTCCTTCTTGTTCATGAGCGACCACGGCGGCGTAATCTTCAGCGAGAGGCTGAACTGCGAACCGCGGCGCGTATAGATAGGATTATCAATAGAGTTACGCGACAGGTTGAGCGTCAATGCCAGGTTGTGTGACGTGCCGTCGTTGATAATCAGGTACGGCCAATCGTGCATCATATACATCTGGTACGAGAGTTCGCCGTAGAACGTGAAATAGTCGTCAGGCCAATGGAGACGCTTACCGTAGCCGAGGCTCACACCGAACGTGCGGAGGTACGTATCGGGGTCAGACTCCTGCTCCTGGAGCTGCTGGTAGTAGTCGTTATACCCGCTGCCGTAATAGCTGGAGTAGTTGGAATAATACGTCGAATAGAGCGAGTTGTATGCATCAATGTAACGCTTGGAGTAACCCGTCTGCGATGCGAAATACACGCTGGCACTCAGCGAGTTAGGACGCTTGCCGCCGAGCCACGGCTCCAAGAACGAAATGCTGGCGGATGTATAGTACACACCATTCGTGCGCGCATTGATAGAGAAGGTCTGGCCTTCGCCTTGCGGCACGATACGATACGCTTTCTTGTTGAACAGGTTCTGAATTGCGAAGTTGCTGAATTTCAAACCGAGAGAGCCCACAAGACCCGTAGCGCCCCAACCCAGCGAGAACTCAATCTGGTCGCTCGACTTGGTTTCCAACTGATAGGTCACATCCACGGTTCCGTCTTCGGGATTAGGCGAAATATCCGGCACCAGTTTCTCCTGGTCGAAGTGTCCCATCTGCGCCAACTCACGCAGCGAACGCATGATGTCGGACTGCGAATAGAGCTGACCCGGCTTGGTATAGAGTTCGCGGCGAACCACATGCTCATACACACGGGTATTACCCACGATATTCACCTCGTTGATGGTAGCGGGACGGCCCTCATACACGCGCATCTCAAAATCGATGGAGTCGTTCTCAATCTTCACCTCCACAGGCTCCACGTTGAAGAACAGATAACCGCGGTCGGTATAGAGTTTCGACACGGCATCGTCGTCTTCAGTAAGGCGTTTGTTGAGTTCCTTGAGGTTATAGACGTCGCCTTTCTTGAAGCCCAGCATCTCATTCAGATACTCATACGGATACACCGTATTGCCCACCCAGTTGACGCTGCGTACATAGTACTTATTGCCCTCATTGATATGGATATACACATCCACGCGAGAGGGGTCTTCGGGATTGGGCACCACCGAGTCGGCAATGATGTATGCGTCACGGTAGCCCAACTCGTTGTACTTCTCTATAACGGCTTTCTTGTCTTTCTCATACTCCTCCGCCACGAATTTCTTGGTGCGGAAGAAATTGACGATATTGTTGTCGTTGGTTTTCTTCATGGCGCGGTTGATTTTCACATCAGTCAGCGCCTCGTTACCTGTGATATAGATTTCACCCACCTTGGTTTTCTCGCCGCGGTCGATATTGATGGCCACTTTCACGTAGCCCGGATGCTCGGCATCGTCCTGCTGCAGCACTTTCACCTTGGTGTTCATGTAGCCCTTCTCGGCATAGTATTTCTTCACCATGGTCACGGCCCTGTCGGAGAGGTTCGGCGTCATTTGCGCACCTTTGCTGATGCCCACCTTGGTCTCCACCTCTTCCTTGTCGGACTTACGGATGCCGTTGTAGGTCACTTCCGACACGCGCGGACGCTGCTTCAAAGCGATGTTCAACCATATCTTGTCGCCCTCTATCTTCGTGGCCTCTATCTTCACGTCCGAGAACAGGCCCTGTTTCCAGAAACGTCTGATTGTCTTGGAAATAGCATCGCCAGGCACTTCTATCTTGTCGCCTTTCGCCAAGCCGGAGAAACCGATGAGCACAAAATCCTCATACGAGTCGGCACCCGATACGGTGATGTCGGCTATCTCGTAGGTCTTGCGCTGCATCGTGTACTCCATCGTAGGCGCAACATCCTGCGCACACACGTGGAGCGTCATCAACAGTAGAAATATATATAAAACCCGTTTTTTCAACTTGTTCAAAATCCTTTTATATACGCACGGATTTGACCGTGCAAATATTGTGCCAGACTACTTAATTTGTTCACTTGTTTTACCAAATCGACGTTCGCGATGCTGATAATCCACTATGGCTTTGTAAAACTCCTCGTCGTTAAAGTCCGGCCAGCGGCATTGCGTGAAGTAGAGTTCGGAATAGGCGATCTGCCACAGCAGGTAGTTGCTGATGCGCTGTTCGCCACTGGTGCGAATGAGCAGGTCGGGATCAGGAATACCCAGCAAACCGGTGCTGAGCTGGCTGCTCACGTAGTCCTCGCTGATATCCTCCACCTTCACTTTGCCCTCCACAGCCTGACGGGCAATACGTTTGGCCATCTCGGTTATCTCCCAGCGGGAAGAGTACGACAAGGCGAAGATGAGCGTCAGACCCGTGTTGTTCTTCGTCACCTCTTCACACTCCATAAAGGCGTCCTTCACCTTGTCCGGCAGGAGGTCGTTGTCGCCCAACGTAAGCAGGCGTACATTCTTCTCTATCAACGTAGAACGCTCTTTTCTAATCAGTTCGACGGCAATATCCATCAGCGAACTTACCTCGTCTTTGGGGCGGTTCCAGTTCTCCAGAGAGAAGGCATACATGGTTAGATACTTCACACCCGTCTCAGCCACCGTGGTGATGATATCGTGCAGCACGTCCACACCCTGCTGGTGTCCGTAGATACGGGCGAGACCGCGCTCCTTGGCCCAACGACCGTTACCATCCATGATGATAGCCACGTGGTTGGGGATTCTACTCTTGTCTATTTGTTCAAAGTAACTCATATTCTTCTGTTTATTTCCAACTACAGGTCTTGCAGACCGCTTTCATTTGGGCGAACTCAAAGGCAATGCCCACCGTCAGTTGTCCCAACAAATCGTCATTGATGAAATTGGAGCCGTTCATATTGTAGGTATTGCCTAACGATTGCACATTCTCCACATCGTCCACGAAATAGAGGTTGTGCTGCCATGCCACCAGCAATTGCCAGCGCGGCGCAAAACGCCATTTCATACCGATGCCGAAGGGGAAATAGATGCCCAACGTGCCGTAGCGGTCATCGTCCTCGCCATAGATGGCAGCACCTATACCCAGAAAGATATACGGCGTGATGGGCTTGATACGCGTGTCGCTGGTTTTCTCGCCGTATCGGAAGAAATTAAACTCACCCACGGCATCCAGGTTGATCATGTTGTTGTACCCCACCTGCATCGTACCGGGAATATTATCCGCAGCATACTTGAACGCCACCTTCTGATACTGGCCTTTCACCTGTATCGCCCAACGGCTGTTGAACTTGTAACGGAACTGGGCGCCATACACTTCGCGGGGCATCATGAACGGATGAGGTTGTGCATCGCCGATGTAGTAACCTATACCTCCCTGCACTCCGAAATCGCAGAGATAAGGCAGCTGTTCGGCGCGCACGGAAAGGCTCATCAGCAGCATCAAAACCACCGACAAAAACACCCTATTTTTATAGCTTTTTTGCATACGCACACTATTATCCAATCTAATTAGGGTGCAAAGGTACAACTTTTTTCTGATATATGCAAAAAAAATGCACCTTTTTCTTATTTTCTTATAAGAAAACGGAACGCTTCGGCCACTTTTCGCACTTCTATGACCTCAATTCCACGGATATTGGCGTCTAATTTTTGTCCGGCAGGTACCAAAATTTTTTGGAAGCCGAGCTTCTGCGCTTCGCGAATTCGTTGTTCGATTCGGCTCACCGGACGGATCTCTCCGGCCAGTCCCACTTCACCCGCCAGACACACGTCTGCGTCGAGAGCGATATCAGTGTTGGAAGACAGAACAGCCGCCATGACGGCCAGGTCGATAGCGGGATCGTTGACCCGCAAACCGCCTGCTATATTCAAAAACACATCTTTCTGGAGCAGTTTGAATCCCACCCGCTTCTCTAATACCGCCAACAGCATGTTCAGTCGGCGCAAATCAAAACCGGTGGATGAGCGTTGCGGTGTGCCGTAGGCAGCGCTGCTCACGAGTGCCTGCACTTCGATGAGGAACGGCCTCACACCCTCTACCGCCGCAGCGATGGCGATACCGGACAGACCGTCGTGATTGCTCGACAGGAGCAGTTCCGACGGATTGCTCACCTCGCGCAGACCGTCGTTGCGCATCTCGAAGATACCCAACTCGGACGTACTGCCGAAGCGGTTTTTCTGCGCACGCAGGATGCGGTACATATAGTGCTGGTCGCCCTCGAACTGCAGCACCGTATCCACTATATGCTCCAGTACTTTCGGGCCGGCGAGTGCACCGTCCTTCGTGATATGTCCGATGATGATAAAGGGTATGCCGTGCTCTTTGGCGTACTTGAGCAGGATGGCGGCACATTCGCGCACCTGCGTCAAGCTGCCGATGGTGCTGTCCACACCTTCCGTTCCGATGGTTTGAATAGAATCCACCACCACCACTTCCGGCCGGATATCAGCCACATGCGACAATATTTTCTCCAGCGATGTCTCGCTGAGGATATACAGGTTTTCGGGATTGCCGGCCAGGCGTTCTGCACGCAGTTTCAATTGCTTCACCGACTCCTCGCCGGAGGCGTACAGCGTCCGTTTGTCGCCCATCTGCATCAGCACCTGCAGCGCCAACGTGGACTTGCCTATGCCCGGTTCG
>JAFPLG010000131.1 GCA_017402895.1 Paludibacteraceae bacterium | reverse complement strand
CACGGCCTTTGCTATGCAATTGGAATTCGGAACCATCATGGCCTTGTCACCATCTGCGAAGTGCCCCAACGGCATTCCCACCATGCCGGTATTTCCAATCTGCGTCTTAACTGATGTGCCGCTGAATGAGATATCATCTATTTCATGCACAGTTCCGCCAGAAGTCTCTATCACAAACAGGGGTTCGCCCTTGTATGTTTTCAGATACATGGCGTTGTAAGCATTCACCGATAGCAGGGTTGGGATTGCCGACTCGTCGTTCACAGCTTTCCCGATGCGGGACGGACCGGCATAGAAGCCGGCAGTAACGCTCCAATGCTTATTCTGGCGGAAAGGACGCACATCGACCAAGAACTTGAAGTTCGTCCAAGTAGGTGTCATGAGCATGTCAACATTGTCCTGCATGGACTGGCCAGTGAAGTTGCGCATCAGATCCTTCATGCGACGTTCGCGGTCGGCACCAACGGAGTTGTTCATCTCCACGCGGAAGTTACTTTTCATCTCGAACTGCGGCATGTAAGTGAAGCCCGTGCGCACGCGAACGAAATTGCCGACGGGCATCGCTATGTCTGCCCCAATGCCCATTGTGCTGGCGTGAACGCCAATATCCATGTGATTGAGCACATTTTGGGTTTGCGCCACAGCAAGCGACGGGAGGAACAGAACGGCAAAAAGCCAAATGTGGGACTTACTTCTCATCGTGGTGAAGGTTATGGGTGATAGATTTTCTTTCCGTTTACAATGTACACACCCTTCGAACGAACGCCACTGACGCGACGGCCAGCCATATCATAGGCCGTTTGCGAACCTGCCACCCGTACAGCGGAAACAGCTGTCTCGGGGCTGTAGATGCCAACAAGCGTAATATCGCGAGCCGGCATGGTCTGCGGCAGATCTGTCCAGCCTTGGAATGTATAGCCCGGCACGCGAGGAGCAGAGGGAGTGAACACCTCGTCGCCGAAATAGAACGTGTACGTGTCGAGTACGTAGTCTTCATATCCGCCACCCGACAGGACAAAAGTGATGGTGTAACTGTTGAGCGTGAAGAAACCGCGCACGGTAACATTCTGTGCGGGCATTACTTCTGGACGATTCAGCCAGCCGTCGAACGAATAACCTTCCCTCACAGGGTCGGAAATGGCAGGCAATGTCTGTCCGTATGCCACGCTGTCTACGTGATACTCCTCGCCATCCACAAAGTAGGTGACTACGAACTTGGTGGCTTCGTAACGTCCCTCGATCGTAACATCGTGTCCTGGCATGGTTGCAGGCTGTTCCGCCCATCCCAAGAACGTGTAGCCCATCTGAGAGGGGAATGTGGTGAGCGGCGTAACGGCTGTACCAAAGTTGTATGTGGCTGTGCGGTAAACGAAATTGTCGTACCCCGCGCCATTTAAGACATAGGAAATGGTGTAACGTCCCACGACGAACGAACCCGTTACCGTGACGTCGTGCGCCGGCATCGTGGCAGGCAAGCCGTTCCACCCGCTGAAATTATGGCCCTCCTTTTGCGGAGCAGCGAGCGGCTCGATGGGCGTTCCATACGAAAGCGTAGCGCTACTATACTCTACGCCATCCAGCAGATAGGTGAGTGTGAAACTCAGAATGTTGTACGCACCCGTGACGGTTACATCGTGTGCAGGCATCGTCTCTGGAACGTCAGACCAACCAGCGAAGGCGTATCCCTCACGAACCGGAGCGTCGAGCGGTGTGACAGCAGAGCCGTAAACCACGGTTTGTGAGCCGAAAACTGCGCCATCGAGCATGTACGTCACAGTGTAACTGTTGGCAGTGAGAGTACCACTCACCGTAACATCGCGGGCAGGCATCGTGGCGGGCAAATCACTCCAGCCGCTGAAGGTGTGGCCTTCGCGTGTGGGAGATTCTAAAGGTGTCAAAGCATCGCCAAACGGTATGGAAAAAGTTTGGTAAACGACATCGTTCAGCATCTAAGTAAGCGAATAACTATTTTTACTGAACGAGCCACGAACCGTGACGTCTCGCGCCGGCATCGTTGACGGCAGTCCTTCCCAACCGCTGAAGGTGTGACCCTCGCGCGTGGGAGCTTCGATGGCCGAAAGCGACGTGCCGTATGGCACCGTGAGCGTCTGATAGGTGGCACCGTCCACTACATAAATCAGCGAATAGCTGTTGAGGCTGAACGAGCCACGAACGGTAATATTCTCCGCTGGCATCGTTGCCGGTATGTCACTCCACCCACTGAAAGTATAGCCTTCGCGAGTGGGAGCAGCAAGAGGCGAAATGGAAGTTCCCGCCTTGAGGTTCTGCGTCTGATACACTACACCATCCACCAAATAAGTGAGCGAATACGTACGATTATTCACCGCCTGCTGATATTCTTCCTCGGTGACAATGGTCAGCTCGGCCGGCGAGCCTGACGCTACCGGCAAATAAGACTGGTTGGCCGGCAGGTATTGCACACCGGAATACGTCACAAGATTGCTGCTCTGGCTTACAAATCCGAGTTTTCCGCTGCTCGTAACTCCTAAGACACGCATGTCAGCAGTGAAAGCCGTGAGTGACGCTGCAGACTTCGGCCGCTTGTTTGTGCAGAAATACACGCCCTGAAGCAGATTCCCCGCAAGGGGAGAAGCCGATGTGCGACTCAAATCGAGACGATTTGCCGTGGCTTGGGCTGAACTGCACTCGATAAGTACCGGCGTGGAAGCCGGTATGACACCCGTCACCTGCGAAAGTACTGCCAGCCCCAGCTCGGAATCAACCTTGCTGATTGTGAAAACTTTCATGCCTGCCGAATATGTGGAAAAAGACAAATCGGCATAGAATGGGAAATAATACTTCGCACCAACACTTACCGTGGGTGTTATGCCGAAAAAGCTGGCGTCGTCTGTGGGCGTCACACGGAAGACATCCCAGTTGCGATAGGGCGAAGAGCCACTTGTGCCCAGCACACCTTCGTCCACATTGGCTTGCTCATTATCGCTAAGATACTTGGTAACGCCAGATTGAGTCGCACTTACGGTGTACGAGCCCTTAAACGGACCAGATGTCACCTGTCCTACATCCACATAACGGCTTACCAAAGCGTAGATTCCTGTGCCCTGCCCCTGCAAATCGAACTGCTGCTCGCTTTTCTTCTCTATGTAAATGAGCGTTGACGGGTCAGAAATTGTTTGCTCCTCGCCCTTCCACAATTGCAGCGCACCGAAGTCGCCCACGTTACGTGTCATATCGTAGGAACCTGTATTATCCCTCAGATAAATATAACGTTGCGAACCACGATTGCGGACGCGATAATATCCATCTGTCGTGTACTGCGCATAAAGTGACGAAGCAACGGCCACAATTCCAAAGGCCAAAAGCAGGAATCTTTTCATCTGACTTTTAAAAACAAAAGCCTCTCCTTGCATTTCCTACAAAAGAGATGCAAGGAGATGGCTTAGGTATTGGAGTTTTTTTAATTCAACTGCTGGCAAAACTTATTCTGCCACACAGATACTTACACGGTTCAGGTCGTTTTCCTCGTAAGGCTGCTCGGTGTCACCCTTAGCCTCAGTTGTGATACGACTTGCATCAATGCCGAACTTGTTAATCAGAAGGTCGTAAACAATCTTTGCACGGCGCTCCGAATACATTTGATTCAGCTTAGCATTACCTGTACCCTTGTCGGCATAAGCCGTTACGCTTACCTTTGCTTCGGGATACTTCTTCAGATAAGCCACGATATCCTCAACTTTCGTCATCTCCTGCTCAGAAACTTCAGAGCCGCGGATGTTGAAGAAGATGTCACGACGAATCTTCTCGCGCTTAACGTCTGTATCACGATACACAACTTTCTCGACAATCTTCTCGACAGGCTTCTCAACAATCTTCTCCACGACGATTTCGCCGCAAGGATTCTCCTTTGTAACCTGCTTCGTGAGTTTGCCAAGATGTACGCGAACGCCAGCCAACGCGTTGAAGTACCAGTCGGAATTGCCGGCCTTCTTGCTGTTGTAGTGGTCGCTGAGCGTGTTGGCGTTGATTTCGATACCAAGGTCGACACGTTTCCACACATGGAAGTCCACAAATGCACCTACGCGCCCTGCGAAGCGAACTTTTGTGCCGTCCCAGAGATAGCGCATCGGGCGCTGGCTTATACGGCCGTTGGCAACCATCTGGGCGTTGATGCCCTGAGCGTCGTCATTATGCCAGCCAATGTTTGCGCCGAGGCCGCCCAGAACACCGACACTCACGAGACGGGGTTTGTAGCCGCCAATCAGATTGGTAAGGTCGAGTGTTGCGTCAAGCATCGGAGCCACATAATTCCATTTCCACTTGTAGAGAGCATAATCCGGAGCGGAGTACGTGTAATCCGTACCGCCCTTGCTCTGCCAACCATTCACAGAAAGACGGACACCCAACACGGGATTGAACAGGTAACCTACGCCAACCTGTACATTCGGCGAAAGCAAATCGCCAAAGTCCACTTCGCCCAAAGTATACTGAGCGCCACCTTGTGCCTGCAGATACCAGTGATGATTGAAGGCATCCACAGTTTGCGTCGTCTGCGCGGATGCATTGAAGCATCCGGCAGCGAGCAAAGCAGCAAATAATATTTTCTTTATTT
>JAFPLG010000130.1 GCA_017402895.1 Paludibacteraceae bacterium | reverse complement strand
CTTCAGCCACTCGCGGCCCTCTATACGCAAACCGTACTTGCAACGCAGCATCAGGAAACCCACCGCAAAGTGCAGCATAAACGGCCAGCCAAAAAACTTCTGCTCCAATCGCCACGACAGGCGGTCATCCACGAAAGGATAGTTCTCGTCCACCACAAACTCTCGGTCCTGCTCCGCCTTGAAGAGACGAGTCACGGGGTCATTCTCGGGATATGCGATACCCAAATCCGGAATATACACACCCGGCTTCACTTCTAAGTTCTGATAGCGTTTGTTCACAGACTGCGGACGGGTTGTTTCGTTGTTGTTATCTATCTGCATAAAATGCATATTCAGCGCTCTGGCCCCTACTCCGTCGGTATCGTCACGGTCGCCCAACATAAGGCATCGTTCCGGCTTCACGCCCAGCATATCCACCACTTTCTTCAACGGCTCGATGGCAGGTTTGAGGCCACCAATATCCGGCGCAGACGCTATCACGTCCACCAGATTGGTATCCACTCCCAATGCCGCCATCTTCTCCGGCACGAAGCCGTAATCGCTGTAGATGGCGATCTTTTTGCCGGCCTTGCGGAGCTCTTTGCCCAGCTCCATCACCCAAGGCTCCACGTCGTACATCCTCTTGAGCACACTCACCATCAGCGGCATGTAGTCCTTGAAATACCACAGACGTGCCATTTCCACAAACGGCTTCTGATAGTTGCCCATCTCTCCAAACAAGGCGTCATAGAACGCCTCGCCCGAGCCGAAGAACTTGCCTTTCAATCGTTTGCGTGCCACTTGCTCACGACCCAACATACCCAAGCGCAACATCTGGGTGGCAACAATATGCCGCGTCAGCGAACGCTTGTTATATACCGTTCCGTCGAAATCGAAGATGACGGCGTCAAACGAATTGATATCTAAGTCATTTATTGTCAGCATCTTTTTTGTTCTCCTTTCTCTTTGCACGCCTGTCGGCACGTTCAGCACGACGCGTACTGCGGCGTTCACGTCTGCTATCAATGCGGTCATCCAGCTTGTCTGCTCTCTCCAGGAAGGTCTCACCCAGACGGGCAGCACCCTTCTCGATGCGCTCAAGCAGGCTGAATCGGCTGCGGCGTTTCTCGTCCTGCATCAGCAGGTTGAACTTGAACTGTCCGTCGCGGAAACCGTCTTTCAGGCACGCTGCCTTGAAGCGCGAGTACGCATTCGACAGCAGCAGGTGAGCCTGCGGTTCGTGCAGACGGAACGACTGGCGCTTGCACTCGTATTCGACGTTGATGGTCTGTAGGTGTTTGTCCACTACTGCGGCAAAAGCGTCCGCTTCTTCCTGCGAAACCATCTCCGGTTCCGGTTCGCGGCCTTTTCGCTTCTGAACCATCTTGTCTTCAAACTCGAAATAGAAGTGGTACTTGCTCTCGTCCACGTCGGCAAAGCCCACGAAGAACTTGGTCTTCAAGCCCGTTTCTTCTTCCGCTTCGTGCACGGCCTGGATGAATTGCGGCTCGTACAGTTTCTCGCCTGTGAGCGAAACGATGCCGTTCACCTTGCTGACCATGTGCACGGTAGGCGTCTCGAAGTACTTGCCACCCACTTCCACCAGGTCGTTCATATTGTATCGATAGAGTCCCGAATACGTGGTCACATACGCGTTGTAACGCTTGCCCGGCTGCAGTTCGTCGATCTGCAGGAAGTGCTTGCGCGGCGTGTCCAGTTCGCTTTCCTCCACAAACTCATAGTAGTGGAAATGCGGGAACAGCACCGACTCAATCGTATCGTCCAGCGAGAAGCCGAAGCGGCATTCCGTAGCGATGTAGCCCAGCTCCTGATAGTAGGTCTTCTCGAAGTCGAACTTGTCCATGTACTTCTCCATGTAGATTTTGGTGTTACCACATTTCCAAGTACTCAGGTACTGCAGCCACGGCCAGTAGTATTTTGGCTCCAACTTGCCTGCGGCTTTCAGTTCTTTCAGTTCGCGGGCACGCTCGGGCTGTGGTTTCATCCAGTGCGACAATTCCTCGCGTATCTTCGGGTCGATCTCAAACTTGTCGGACAGCGTACCCAATGCGATGTCCAGAATCATTTCGTCGATATGGTCATCCACCGTGTGGAGCAGCTCTAAGATCGTGGAAGGATTGGCAGTAGCCCACAGCGTCACGTCGCGCCATTGCAGCGCCAGGCGCATCAAGGTGTAGTTGCGTGCGCCGTAATCTTCTATCGACATCACGCTCGCAGGTGCCACGTAGTGCTTCTTGATAATCTGCGGGATGTCGCGCACCAGCACGCCGCTCACCGAACCGAAGATAGTGCCGTCCGGCGCATAGCCTTCCACTTCCTTGCCCACGATGGGGAACATGTGTCCGCCGAAGATGCGGGAGCGGTGCTTCACGAAGTTCCACGTCCAGATATGCGACATCTTGCCATATACATCCTTCAGGTACTTGTGCGTCATCGGCACCCATTTAGGCTCGCTGGTTGTGCCCGACGTAGTGGCATACATATCCGGTTTGCCGGGGAAAAGCACGTCTTTCTCGCCGTTCTTGTGACGCTCTACGTAGGGGCGAAGTGTCTCAAAACTGTTGTTCTCAGGCACATAGAAGCGGTACAGGCGAAACAACTCCTCTGCCGAAGTCGCCGACAGGATGATGTCGAAATGGTGTTCTTTGCCGTACACCGTGTCCTTGCTCAGCGTCAGGATATCGCGTAGCGTTTTTTCTGCAGCATGCCGCGGGTGCTTGGACCACGCGTTCAGGCGGATAGTCTGCAGACCGCCTGCTATCATCAATACGAAGTTAATCAGGTATGGGTAAGGCAATGCCCTACCCTCGTTATCTATATATGGTTTTGAGTCGCTCATTCTTGTGTTGCTTTGTTATCTTTGTTACTTTCCAAACACCCGATTTTTCCACTCAAATTCTACGTTTTTGTTTATCAAAATCTGCCGTATATTTTAGCAAGGAGCAAGCATGAGGCCACGCAGGCCATCCGCACACTGCCGGAGCCGAAGCTGGCGTCCATTCCGATCATCGCGATGACGGCGAACGCGTTCGCGGAGGATGTCCAGGCGGCGAAGGAAGCTGGCATGGACGCCCATGTCGCGAAACCGCTCAGCGTGGAGAAGATGATGAAGACGTTGACGGAAGTCCTTTCTACGAAGGGAAATAGATGATATCCTGAACGCATGGCCGATGTGAAAAAAGCCATGTTTTCAAGGGAAAAGCCTTGCCGAAAAAGGGCGTAAATCCACGATTCAATTTGAAATTTACGCCCTTGACATGATGATTCGGCAGTTGAAAAATCTTGAAAACGTGATGATATGGCTGTTGAAAAATCTTGAAAACGTGGT
>JAFPLG010000129.1 GCA_017402895.1 Paludibacteraceae bacterium | reverse complement strand
GCTGCTTGAGGTAGGTGTCGCCCATGACAGGAGCGATGAAGCCCGCGGTGTACTTGATACCCAGTTGGTCTGCCTTCGGGTCCGGACGGTCGAGCGCGAGGTGGAAATGGAAGTTCGGGAACTCCTTCTCCAAAGCGAGGAAATCGTCGAGGAAGAAGACTTCGTCGATAGCACGTGCACCGTAGAAATAGTGCATCTCACGGTCACGGCAGTTGCGGGTCTTGAGCATGTGCATGATCTGCGCACGCAGCGGAGCCATACCGGCACCACCACCGACCCAGATCATCTCCTTCTTGCTGTCGTAAACAGGACGGAACTCGCCGTAAGGACCACTCATACGTACCTTGTCGCCCGGTTTGAGCGAGAAGATGTACGTGGAAGCGATACCACACGGTACGTCCATGAACTCCGGTCCGTTCGGGCACTGCTCTTTCGGTTTGAAAGGCGGGGTAGCGATACGGACGGTGAGGGTGATGATGTCGCCCTCGTCGGGGTAGTTGGCCATGGAGTACGCACGGACGGTAGCCTGGGTGTTCTTCTGTTTGAGTTTGAACAGGCCGAACTTCTCCCATGCCGGCAGATAGAGGTCGCCGATGAGGGATTTGTCCATGTCGCGGTCGTAGTCGATATCGTACTCGGGGATGATGATCTGCGCGTACGAACCCGGCTCGAAGTTCATGTGCTCGCCCGGAGGCAGTTGCACCTTGAACTCCTTGATGAAGGTAGCGACGTTCTTATTGGAAATAACCTCGCATTCCCACTCTTTAACGCCAAGTACCGACTCGTCGATCTTGAGTTCGAGGTCGTTCTTCACCTTAACCTGGCAACCCAGACGCCAATGGTCTTTCTGCTGCTTGCGGGTGAAATGGACGGTCTCGGTAGGCAGGATCTCTCCGCCACCGCTGAGAACCTGGCACTTACACTGGCCGCAGGAGCCTTTACCACCGCAAGCGGAAGGCAGGTGAACACCTGCTTCGCCCATGGCGGAGAGCAGACTGCCGCCGGCAGGAACCTGGAACTCTTTGTCACCATTAACGACTACTTTCACGTCACCCGAGGCAACCAGATATTTCTTAGCCACCAGCAGGATAACCACTAAGAGGAGTATTACAACGAGGAATACTACTACTGCACTAATAATTGCTTTTACCATAATCCTGTCCTCCCATTAGATATTAAGTCCCGAGAAGCACATGAAAGCCATAGCCATCAGACCTACGGTGATGAAGGTGATGCCCAGACCCTGCAAGGGCTTCGGAACGTCGTTATACTCCATTTTCTCACGAATACCTGCCAGGCAGACGATAGCCATAAACCATCCGATACCCGAACCGAGAGCGTAGGCAAAAGCGTCACCGATACCGGCGATAGCCTTGACATTCTCGGGGTCGAGCAGGATGCGTTGCTGCATGAAGAGCGAACCACCCATGATGGCGCAGTTCACAGCGATCAGCGGCAGGAAGATACCCAGACTCGCATAGAGCGAAGGACTGTATTTCTCCACGATCATCTCCACCAGTTGCACGATAGCGGCAATGACGGCGATGAAGAGGATGAAACTCAGATATCCCAGGCCCAACGGGTTGAGCACGTATACCTGAAGTAGGTAGTTGACCGGCAGGGTGATGAGTAGCACAAACGTAACGGCTACACCCAGACCGGCACTGGTCTTCACCGTCTTCGACACAGCCAGGTACGAACACATACCCAGGAAGAAGGCGAAAATCATATTGTCCGCAAAAATCGAGCGAACGAATAAGCTAATTGCATGTTCCATATTATTTCTCCTCCTTATTTAATGAGCGGTGAGCCCAGATGATACAACCTACAAGAATCAATGCCATAGCCGGCATCATCATCATACCGCAGTTCTCGTAACCGGCTGCGTACCAGCTGTCAGGAATGACCTGATAGCCAAGTAGCGAACCCGAACCGAGCAGTTCGCGGAAGAAAGCGACGATGATGAGGATGATGGCATAACCGAAGCCGTTGCCCAGACCGTCGAGCAGCGAATCCCACGGCTTGTTGGTCATGGCAAACGCCTCGAGACGACCCATCAGGATACAGTTGGTGATGATCAGTCCGATATAGACCGACAGCTGCATAGCGACGTCGTAGGCAAAGGCCTTGAGCACTTCGCTCACGAGCGTAACCAATGCGGCTACTACTACCAATTGGACGATAATACGGATTCGCATCGGAATCGTATTACGCAGCAACGAGATAATCACGTTCGACAGCGCTACGATGATCGTAACGGCAATACCCATAACCAACGCAGGTTTCAACTGCACCGTAACGGCCAGTGCCGAACAGATACCTAGCACCTGTACTACGACAGGGTTATTTACATTCAGAGGACCCAGAAGTGTCTCTTTAGTTTTCTGACTCAGCATAATTATTCCTCCTCTGTTTTAGGTTCTACTTTTAGAAAATCAGCGTACTCCGTGCAGAGGTTCTCATGTAGCATATCGCTCACACCGGTCGAGGTGATGGTGGCACCGCTGACGGCGTCCACCTGGTACTTCTCGCCCGCCTCACAGGTCTTACCCTGCTTCATGACGGCGATAGATACCATCTTGCCTGCTTCGTTGCGAATCTGCTTGCCCTCGAACTGCTTGCGGAAAGGCTCCTCTACGATCAGGGCTCCCAGACCAGGAGTCTCAGACTCATGGTTGAAGTTGATGCCGTAGATGGTGTTCTTATCCTCATCCATAGCGATATAACCGCCGATACCGCCCCACAGACCGGCACCGTGTAGACGCAGTACGTACTTGGTGGCGCCGTCCGGCAGATGGAAACGGATAATATTAGCTTTCTCGTTATCCTCGGTCATCTGGAGTGTGTCCACGACCAGCTCCTCATAGGTGGCTGCCGGATTCGGGCAGTTCTTCAGGTCGTAGCGGAGCGCTACGAGCATCTGCTTCTGCTGATCCAGTTTGACCTTCTCGTCCTGCGTGTCCTTGAGTCCCATGTGGGCTAGGGCCAGCAGCACGGCTACGACGATAACGACGATGGTTGCATATACGATCGTATATACATTGCTATTCGTATTCAGTTTCATAGCTTCACCTCCCTTTTAGCACGTTTCTTACTATTTGCATTCACTACGCACCAGTCGATGAGCGGAGCAAAGGCGTTCATGAGCAGGATAGCCAGCATCATACCCTCTGGATATCCCGGGTTGAGTACACGAACAACAACTGCTACAAGACCGATTAAGAATCCGTAGATCCACTTACCGCACTCCGTACGAGCCGAGGTGACAGGATCGGTCGCCATGAATACGGCACCGAAAGCGAAACCACCCATTACCAGATGCATGTACCATGGCAGGTTGGCAGCTGCTGTATCGGGTCCGAACTGGTTGAACAACCAAGCGGTCAGACCACCACCGATGAATGCGGAGAGCATGGTCTTCCAGCTAGCTCCACCCGTCACAATCAGCAGAATAGCACCCAGCGCGATAGCCCAGATACAGGTCTCGCCTACAGAGCCCGGAATCAGACCATTGACGGCATCCCAGAAGCCGACAGGCATCAAAGAGGCGTCTGTGGTGGTTCCGATCTGGGTGAGCGGAGTAGCCGTGGTATAACCATCAACTAGTTGACCTGCATCCCAGCCCCATGTGCCGCCAACGCGAACGAACGGCGTATCGCCGGTCATCTGCGACGGATAAGCAAAGAACAGGAAGGCACGCGTGATAAGCGCAACGTTGAAGATATTATAACCCGTTCCGCCAAATACCTCCTTGGCAAAGATAACGGCAAACGCAACGGCGATTGCTACCTGCCACAGCGGGGTGTTGATCGGCACGATGAGCGGGATAATGAATCCGGTAACCAGGAATCCTTCAGCAACCTCCTCGTGCTTGATCTGCGCTACGATGAACTCGATGCCCAGACCTACGGCATAGGCCACGATGATATACGGCAGTACGGCCAGCAGACCGAAGCCGAACGCTTTCCACCATAGGGCGCAAGTTAAACCTGCACCCAGTTGACCGGTAGCCAAGAGGTGCTGGTAGCCGACGTTGAACATACCAAACAGCATAGCCGGGATAAGTGCCATTACGACGAGAATCATCGTACGCTTGCTATCCGAACCGTCGTGAATCTGAGCGCCCACACGCTTGGCTGTGGTATTCGGGGTGAACAGGAAGGTATCAAAAGCATCGTAGAACGAGCTGAGCTTCTGGAGCTTGCCGCCCTCTTCGAAGTTCTTGCCGAACTTCTTCCAAATCTGATAAAACTTTTCCATCACTCAATCTCCTTCTTTAAGTTATCCAATGCTTCGCGAACGATAGCCTGCAGCGGCATCTTGCTGGTGCATACGTATTCGCAGAGTGCGAAATCCTCGGGAGCTACCTCGTAAGCACCCAGGGCCTCCATACGGTCGAGGTTGCCGGCGATCATCGCCTTGATAAGGTACTCGGGATAGATGTCCATCGGAAAGACGCGGTCGTATTCACCACTCACGATGATAGCACGACGTCCACCCTTCAAACGAGCATCCCAACGATAATGCTTAGGACCAAAGAGCCAACGGGTAAAGCCGTTGTCGAACATCTTGGCTGGATCAGTACAACCGGCGTTGAAGGCCGAGAAGCGCGGCAGCAGCCAGCCCATGAACTCATGGTTCTCGCTGCCTTCGTCAAGCACGGTTAGCTGGTTGTCATAGACCGACAGCATGTCGTCCATCGTAATCTGATGACCACTCAGCACGTTGCCGGCTACCAGACGGGCGGGAACGCCAACCTGGATGTTGCTGCGCAGAATAGCGCTAACGGGCATACCGGGTAGCACGTTGTAGTACTGACGACCGTAAGCCAACGGACCGGTCAGGGCCACTAATTTCTGGTAGTCTACGATGCCCTTCTGGAACAGACGGCCGATGATGGCGAGATCTTGGATGTTGATGGTGAATACCGTCTCACCCTTCGCCAGCGGTGCGAGGTTGTTCAACTGCACACCTACGTTGCCGGCAGGGTGCGGACCCGCTACTTCATACAGCGTGCAGTCCTTGAGCTCACGGAACTCGGTGGCACGAGCGCCTGCCTGGATACCGATGAATACCGGCGCCATTTTGGCGAGAGCACTAACGGCTGCTTGTAAAGTTGGCAGCTGGCCTTTCAGTACAAACTCGTAGTTCGGAGCTACGGGAGCAGAATCGAACGAGGAGATGAAGATGGCACGCGGAGTCTTCGTCGGCAATGCGATGCAGTCGTACGGACGTTGTTTCATCAGCGCCCACAGACCGCTCTTCAAGAGCAGAGCCTTGACATCCTCTGCGGTGTCATACTTCTCATAAGCGATCTTCGCGTCAGCGAGAATGTCGATGGAGAGGATCTTACGGCGCTCGCCACGAACAATCTCTTTGACTTCACCGCTTATCGGAGAAGTAAAATGCATCTCCTCAAACGTCTTGTCGTGAAAGAGGGGGCTACCTGCTTTCACTTTGTCGCCGACCTTGACATCTAGTTTCGGAGTGATGCCGGCGAAGTGGTCCGGAACGATATGAAAGACCTCAGGACGCCGTACACTACCCAGTGTCTCAGCGGCCGGCCCTTCAAAAGGAATGTTCAAACCACGTTTCAGCTTGATTGTTTGCATAAATTGTTAATTATAATTGTTTGTTTTTTGGGGCTGTTTTTTTTTATCACAGGATAATATACATAGTATATTATAGGTATGGGTGGGATACGATATACTTTCGACTTTCCCATTACTCTTTCCCATGCTCCACAAAATGCGCTGCAAAGATACTATTTTTTCTTTACATACGCAAGCGCGCGCGCAATTTTTTTAAATTTGTAAAGTGTTGTTGCAATTAGAGCAACCTTAGAAAGACAGCAGATTGTGCTTCGCGAGAGAACTCCTCGTGATGCAAAGTCGATTGGCGGGTAAAGCCGCTTTTCTGCCATGCATGGTATTGATTAGACAAGAAGGTCTTGATTCGGTCGATATCATCGGTGGCAATACCGGCATGGGTATAGTTGATTAGTTCGGCCAAAGCCCCCCGGTCGGAAGGAACACAGAGAATAGGTTTTTGACAGCCAAGCGCCTCGTAGAACTTAGTAGTGAGCATGCCGTGGGTGTGGGTGGACGTGAGAACGAGCATGATGCTGCTTTGGCGAATAGCATCGCCCAGCTTGTTGTGCGGAATAGGCTGGCATTTTGGCGTGTGCACGTCCAAAATGATTTTAGATTTTAGATTTTTGATTTCTGATTTATTGAGCTCGTCAATGGCTTGTTTTACTTTATCGAGAGCGGGACGTTGCCAATCAAAGAGCGAACCGATATAGGTGATGCGGAACGTGTCGGTCGGAATGTCTTCCGGATAGAACTGAGCCGCATCATATCCGTTGTAGATGGTATGTACATTCGGGTTGAACTGACGAATAAAGTCTGCGTGCCAGTCGGAAACGGTAGTGATCGCTTGTGCGGCTCTGAGCACTCGGTTGCGGCGACGGATATGCACGGCGCGATAGATGCGTCGGAACGGGCGAGTCCACCATGCTCGATGGTGGTACTGATAACGTGAGTTGTCAACCTGTTCATCCAAGTCGCGTATGTCGCAAATAAGCGGCACATCCAGTTGATGGGCTATACGCTCTGCCGCTCCGAGCGGGAAGTCGGAGAAGGCGGAGCATACGACAAAGTCGTATTGGTGATTGGTGATTGGTAATCTGTGGAGTGCCTTGCGGGCGAAGGCAAGGTTGTGCCAGTCGGTAAGGAGTGTCCACGCGGTCTTGAGTGCCCAGTCAAGCGCGCCTCCCGAATACATCGGAATGGTATGAATTGGGTAGGCATGGTCGAAGGGGAGCGGTTGGTATTGCTCGGTGAGCAAGGTGACGTCGTATCCGTGCCGGCTCAGGAAGTCGCACAGATAGCGTACTCGCGGCAGATAACCGGGGGCAGCAGGCGGATCGGATATGACGAGGATCTTTTTCATCGGAGCATAGCGAGCACTTTGGGATACAAAGAGCGGTGGTAGGAT
>JAFPLG010000128.1 GCA_017402895.1 Paludibacteraceae bacterium | reverse complement strand
TATAAATTTGAAATCATAAATCAGAAATTGAAATAACGTTTAGCGTTATTGTAACAGATATCCTCAACCATCTGTTGTACGCGGGCCTTCTCGTAGCCAGTGTATGGGATCATACCATTCTCGATGTCATTACCCAGCACATTACACAGCGTGCGGCGGAAATACTCGTGACGCGGATAACTGAGGAACGAACGGCTGTCGGTGAGCATACCTACCATGCGGCTCAGCAGACCGAGGTTACTCAATGCCATCATCTGCTTCTCCATACCGTCCTTCTGGTCGAGGAACCACCAGCCTGAACCGAACTGGATCTTACCGGGAACAGAACCGTCCTGGAAGTTACCGAGCATGGTAGCAATCACTTCGTTAGCGCAGGGGTTGAGGTTATAGAGAATGGTCTTTGCCAGATGGCCCTCGCTGTTCATCTCATCGAGGAAATGGCTCATCGCCTTTGCGGTTGTGAACTCACCAATCGAGTCAAAGCCGGTATCTGCCCCCAGTTGAGCGAACATCTTGCTGTTATTGTTACGGATAGCGCCGTAGTGGTACTGCTGCGTCCAACCCGAAGCGTAGTCCATCTCCGCCTGTGCGTGCAGATAAGCGTGCTTGTACTGACGGATCTCGTAGGTTGTGAGCTCCTTGCCTGTCAAAGCCTTCTGGAAGATGGCATTCACCTCAGCATCCGTATATGGCTCGTCGTAGAACTCCTCTATTCCGTGGTCGCTCAGACGGCAACCCATACTCTCGAAGAAATCATGACGTTTCTGCAGGGCATCCACCATGTCAGCAAACGACTTAATCTCTACGCCGGCCACCTTAGCCAGTTTCTCAATATAAGCCTTCCATGTAGCGGCCTCGATATTCATACCTGCATCCGGACGCCAAGTCGGCAGCATACGAACTTCTGCCGTCGGGTCATCCTTGACCATCTTATGCCACTCCAGGCTGTCAGCCGGGTCGTCCGTCGTACAAACCAACTCCACACCGTAGTGTTTCATCAGTCCGCGCGGACAGAACTTCGGATCGTTCTGAATCAGGTCGTTGCACTTGTCATAGATAGCACGTGCGGTCTCGGGATTCAGACGTTCCTCAATGCCGAAAGCGGTCTTGAGCTCCAAATGGGTCCAGTGGTAGAGCGGATTGCGGAAAGTGTAAGGCACCGTCTCTGCCCATTTCTCAAATTTCTCCCAGTCGGTCGTGTCCTTACCCGTGCAGAATCGCTCATCCACACCGTTCGAACGCATAGCACGCCATTTGTAGTGGTCGCCCATAAGCCAGATCTGTGCAATCGACTCAAAACGCTTGTTCTCAGCCACCATCTGAGGAATCAGGTGACAATGGTAATCGATAATCGGCATCTTAGCCGCATGATTGTGGTACAACTCCTGCGCAGTCTCGGTCTGCAACAGAAAGTTCTTGTCCATGAAAGCTTTCATACAAAAATATATTTATTTAATTGCTAATTTCTCAACCACAAAAGTATATGCATACTTTATCGGGTGCAAAATTACAAAAAATATCACAACCCCATGTGGAAAAATTGACGCAAAATTTGCACATATCAAAAAAAAGCAGTAATTTCGCAGTCGGTTTTGCGAAAAACATGGATCCACTTCGTCAAATACGAGCCGAGATAGAGGACGCCCTCCAGGCCTACGATCGAAAGTTCACCGAGAGCCTGTCTACCGAGCAAGAACTGCTCAATGACGTGCTTCATTATATCTCTCGTAAGCGCGGCAAGCAGTTGCGCCCGATTCTCGTCATGGAGTCGGCACGGCTATGCAATTGTATCACCGACAAGACCATTTCCACCGCAGTTGCCATGGAACTGCTCCATACCGCCAGCCTCGTCCACGACGACGTAGTGGACAATTCCCCCACCCGACGCGGCGCGGAAGCGGTGCATGCTCACTGGACCAACAAGGTGGCCGTGCTCAGTGGCGACTTCATGTTGGCCAAGGTGATTGGACTGATTGCCGAGGTGCGCAACACTCGCATACTGAGTATCATCTCCGAACTGGGACGATCCCTTTCGTCCGGCGAGATACTCCAGCTTCATGCCAATAGTTCCATGTGGATCTCCGAAGAACAGTATATGCGCATCATCGAGCAGAAGACTGCTCGCTTGTTTGCAGCATGCTGCGAAGCGGGAGCCGAGTCTGCCGCCGGTTCCCAACGTCAGGTATCTGCTCTGCGTGAGTTCGGACGTCAACTGGGCATCTGCTTCCAGCTCAAGGACGACGTGCTCGACTACTCCGATTCCGACGACCTGGGCAAACCCACCATGAGCGATATTCGCGATGGCAAAGCTACGCTTCCGCTCCTTATCTCCCTGCAACGCGCTCCAGAGAACGAGGCCTCCGAGATACGCCGCATAGCCGAAGCGCTGGCGCAACAATCTTCCGAGATCAATATCTCCGAAGCTGAACAAGACATCAAATCCTTCGTGCTCCGCTTCGACGGCATGGGCTATGCCTATAAAAAAATGCAGGAACACAAACGCTTGGCCGAAGATGCCCTGTCTGTGTTCCGCGATTGTGACGCTCGCCGTAGTTTGCAACAGCTACTCGACTACACGATCAATCGCGTCCATTAATTCTTCACGCTGCCGCTCATCCGACAGCGTATCCAGCACATCTTTTAGAAAAGCCACCACCAGCATACGGTAGGCCACGTCGCGACTGATGCCGCGTTGCTGCATATAGAATAGTGCCGACTCATCCAATTGACCCGTCGTAGCACCATGACTGGCCTGCACATCATCGGCGTATATCTCCAGTTGTGGGCGCGTGCGCATTTGCGCTTCGCGACTGAGCAGCAGATTGCGATTCACCTGCTCCGTCTTCGTCTTCTGCGCATCCTTGGCAATCTGTAATTCGCCATAAAAGGCTCCCTGAGCCTGGTCGGCCAGCACGAACTTCACCAGTTGCTTGCTCTCGCCGCCACCCACGCTATGCCTTACGTGCGTCTCCGTCTCCACTTTGTCTTCACCGCGC
>JAFPLG010000127.1 GCA_017402895.1 Paludibacteraceae bacterium | reverse complement strand
ACGCATAGCATGTTTCGCATATTGTATAAAACAATGTATATCGCTGAATACCAACAAATGTGCAGTTTGATTAAAGTGACACTTAAAGCAAAATATGTATAATTTGCATGATTTGGATAGAATTGTATTCAAATTGGGTGTTGTGCGGCTATAATGCTCTCTAACTCAGTATTTTGTGTGTTGTATATAATCTATTACTTTATGCAATAATCAGACTAATTTCGTATATACGGAATATAGACTATTGTATATAGGTGAATATTGATTCTAAGGCGATATCTCCGGATATATGGTATAATCCTTGGTGCTTACTTTTTAAGCAGCGCAAAATCGATTACTTCTTGAATATCTCGTACGAAATGGAATTTCAGTCCTTTCAGATACTTCTCAGGGATAGCTGTTATGTCCTTACGATTGTCCTCGCATAGAATGAGGTCGGTGATGCCGGCACGCTTAGCTGCCAGTATCTTCTCCTTGACACCACCAATTGGTAGTACCTTACCACGCAGGGTCATCTCGCCGGTCATGGCTATGCGCGCGCGTACCTTACGTTTAGTGAACGCAGATACCAGAGCGGTAGTCATCGTGATACCGGCCGAAGGACCGTCTTTAGGTATAGCTCCTTCCGGTACGTGGATATGAACCGCGTGCGTCTCGATATCTTTCGGACGAATACCAAACTGATCAGCATGCGCCTTGATATAACCGAGTGCGATCGTGGCGGACTCTTTCATCACGTCGCCCAGGTTACCGGTCATAGTGAGCGTAGGCGTCTTGGCGGGTGAGAGAGAAGTCTCGATGAATAGGATCTCGCCGCCCACTTGTGTCCAAGCCAGGCCGGTGACCACACCGATGTATTTGTTGGTCTCATAGGTCTCGGCCGTGAAGCGCGGTTGTCCGAGATAGGTGATCAGGTCCTCCGGTGTGATCGTGGTGTTGTACGGTTTCTCGAGTGCCAGTTGTGTATCCACTTTGCGGCATATAGCAGCTATTTGTCGGTCGAGCGAACGAACACCGGATTCGCGTGTATAGTCGCGAATGATACGTCCGAGGATATCCTTAGTGAATTTCAGTTGTGACGGACGAATACCGTGGTCACGCAGTTCCTTCGGAATGAGGTGACGCTTGGCGATTTCCTCTTTCTCTTCCTGGAGGTATCCGGTCATCTCGATCAGCTCCATACGATCGAGCAGCGGACGCGGGATGGTGTCCAGCGTGTTGGCTGTCGCGATAAAGAGCACATTGCTCAGGTCGTAATCTACGTCCAGATAGTTGTCGTGGAAGGTGCTGTTCTGTTCGGGATCCAGCACTTCAAGCAGTGCGGAAGTGGGATCGCCTTTGTAGTCGGCACCTATCTTATCTACTTCGTCGAGGACGAAGACGGGATTGGAACTCTTGACTTTTCGGATATTCTCGATGATACGTCCGGGCAGGGCGCCTACGTAGGTGCGGCGGTGGCCACGAATCTCGGATTCATCGTGCAATCCGCCCAGCGAGATGCGGGCATACTTACGTCCCAGTGCCTCGGAAATGGATCGGCCGAGACTGGTTTTGCCGACGCCCGGTGGGCCATAGAGGCATAGGATAGGGGAGTGAACGGGATTCTCACGTTTCTCCTCGTCGGAACGCAGGGTCAGCTGGCGTTGTACGGCCAGGTATTCGATGATACGTTCTTTGACTTTCTCCATGCCATAGTGGTCACGGTCCAGCACTTCCTGGGCATGCTTGATGTCGAAGTTATCCTCGGTCATGTCGAGCCAAGGCAGAGCGAGCAGCGTCTCCAGGTAGTTCTGCTGGGTGGTATAGTCGGGCGAATGCGAAGACATCCGCTGCAGTTTCTTCAGTTCGTCGGCGAAGACCTGTGCTATTTTTTCGGGCCAGTTCTTATTCTGGGCGCGGTTTTGCAGGTCTTTTACTACTTCGGCCGTGGTGTCACCCAGTTCCTTCTGGATGGCCTCCATCTGGCGGTTGAGGTAGTATTCGCGTTGTTGTTTGTCGATTTCCTCCTTGGTCTTCGCCTGAATCTCGTCTTTCATCTTCAGCATGCCGGCTTCGCGATTGAGCAGGAACTGGAGGTGTTTTGCGCGATCCAGGAGTGACTCGTAGTTAAGCAGGTCTTGCTTATCTTCGATTTTCAGGCCGAAATTGACGCAAATATAGTTGATTAGGGTAGGCGGATTGTCGATCGAACGGAGCGTCATACTGGCCTCAGGCGGCACATTTTCAGCCGATTCCAGTATGTTTTGTGCTTGTGCTTTGATCGAACTGGCCAGCGCAAAGAACTCTTTGTCTCCGCGTTTAGGGAATGTTTCTTCCAGAACGGTTATTTGGGCACGAATGACGCCACGAACGGTCTCGAAACTCTCTGCATAGATGCGTTCTTTGCCCTCAAGTATCACTAGAACGTTGCCGTTCGGCAGGTCGAGTACCTCAAGAATAAGAGCGGCCGTACCGAGAGGGTACAGGTCGTTTGTGCTCGGTTCTTGGATGTCACGATCCAGTTGGCAGTTGACAGCAATGTATTTCTGCTGTTTCTTGATGCTGCGAACGAGTTTTTTGCTTTTCTCGCGACTGACGGTTATAGGAAGCAGAACGCCGGGAAAAAGAACCTGACCGCGTATCGGCAGCACGTCGAGTGTGTCGCCGCTCTGAAGTGTAGGATCTTTTTGCTCGTCGCTATCCTCGTGGAAAATATCGTTGAGTATATTTTTTTGCTCGTTGTTATCTTCGTTGTCGAGGGTGAGGTCTAATGCTATACTATAGTTATCCGTCATTACAGAATCAATTATTTAACATAATCTCAATTAGCCGTCCTTAGGGATTGAGGTTTTTGAGAGGTTTCTTTTAGCCGACAAAGGCTTCTGGATTGATTTTTTTGATGAGTCCTTTCAGCACGTCACCGGGACCGAATTCATAGAATTCTGTTGCGCCGTCCACAATCATGTTCTTGATGGTTTGTGTCCAGCGTACCGGCGATGTGAGTTGCAGCACCAGGTTCTGACGAATCGCTTCCGGATCGGTTTGCGGATATGCGTTGGTGTTCTGATAGATCGGACAGATCGGTTCGTGGAACTCCGTATCCATGATGGCTTGCTTGAGTTCCTCGGCAGCAGGTTGCATCAGTGGCGAATGGAATGCGCCGCCCACTTGCAGACGGATGGCACGCTTGGCGCCGTTCTCTTTGAGCAGTTCGCATGCCTTGTCGATGCCGGCCACAGTACCGGAGATAACCACTTGTCCAGGGCAGTTGAAATTGGCTGCAACTACCACATCACCAGTCACTTGCTGGCAGATCTGGTCTACCCTATCGTCTTGCATGCCCAGCACGGCGGCCATTGTAGATTCCTGCATCTCACAGGCTTTTTGCATAGCCAGAGCGCGTTTATGCACGAGTCGTAGAGCGTCTTCAAAGCTGAGTGCTCCGCATGCTACAAGCGCAGAATACTCGCCCAGACTATGGCCGGCCACCATCTGTGGCTGGTCGATTGTCATGACGCGGTTAGCCACCACAGAATGCAGAAAAACAGCCGGTTGCGTGATATGGGTCTGCTTGAGTTGCTCGGCTGTACCGTTGAACATAACGTCTGTGAGGCGGAAACCGAGTACCTCGTTGGCTTTCTCGCATATTTCGCGCGCTTCGGGATACGCTTCATACAAATCCTTGCACATGCCCTCATACTGAGAGCCTTGTCCTGGAAAAACAAATGCTTTCATCTCTTAAAAAACCAAATTTGGGTGCAAAGATACAAAATAATTTGCACATATGCAAGTGCACACGAAATTATTTTATAATTTTAGAGGATTTTTATTTTTTCGGATGCCAGACCAGACGCAGAGGACGTGAATCGTCATCTTCTTTCTTGTACTGCAGCAGTACGGGATCGTCCGGCGTTGGCAGGCGGAAACCCATCATCTCGGTGAAGACGCTCAGACGAGAGAGGTTGCGACGGCTGCGTTGAGCCTGCTGCACCGTCTTGTTCGTGCGTTTCTGCTTCAGCGGTACGATAAGTCCTTTCTCGGTGGCAGCTACGATTTCTTCGGCCGTTGCCACGCGTAGCAGCACTTCCGCTTCGCGGCTACATAGCTCAGCAAAGCGGGCACGCTCTCCCCTACTCATGCCAACCGCCAGGCTGCTCATCTGCTCAGGTGGGCGTTTTTGCATGATCTTGCGCCATAGTGTTGCCGTGATTTCATCGGAGATATAGTACGGTTCTTCGGCAGGAACATAGGTGAAATTGAGTTTACGGGAATGGATACGCAGTTTGCGCGTCAGTGCGGGCTCTTCTTCGGCCGGTTGCATCATGGGGTCGTCCGGCAGCGTAAAAGCCACCCGAATGCCGATGAAATGGCGACTTGTCTCGGGTGTGTACCATCGGCGAACCGACAGATGGCTGTTGGCTACGCAGTCGTCGTAGCTTCCTCCGCGAACGATACGAAACTCACCCGAATCGCATACGCATGGATCCGGCTGTGTGCCTATCTGATACGGGGCGTACCAGTCCTGGCACCACTCTGCCACGTTGCCCGTCATGTCGTACAGGCCCAGTTCGTTGGGATGCAGTCGTCCTACGGCGCGTGACCAGTTGCCCGAACTCATATTGGTCCACCCTACACTATCCGGCTGATTACCACCTGCATAGCGATAGTGTTTGCTCTTGTTTCCGCCCCGGGCAGCAAACTCCCACTCTGCTTCGGTTGGCAAGCGGAACGGAAGGCCTGTCAGGCTGTCCAATCGGCGCACAAACTCCTGACAATCATGCCATGAGACGTACGAGACGGGATGGTTCGGATAGAGCTTTGAGTGCATGGATTCGTGTTCGGGCATAACGCTCTTCCATAGTTCGTAAGTCACCTCTGTCTCGGCGATGTAGTATGGGGATAGAAAGACCAGATGGGCCGGTTTGTCGGAATAGATATCGCGGTCTGCTTGATCGGCTGTGCCGCCCATGACGAACGAGCCGCCTTCTACCCTACGCATCCGAAGCGGGATGCCGTTCACTATCGTCTCGATACGTTGGAGCGAGTCAGGTACCACGGGTTTATGTCGCCGCGCCGCGAGGGGAACGGTGACCAGCAGACCTGTTATGAGCCAAAAGAGCTTTCGTTGCACGAAAAAATAAGCAACAAATTTTGTGCCAGTGGACAAAAAATCCCGCCCGGAGGCAGGATTTTTTTGTGGCTGTTAGCTGTTAGTTGTTGGCTTTGCGTTGCTGGTAAATCATGGCGCGAACGAAGGCGTGAAGTTGGCAGTATCGTTTTTGTGCACCGGTGTTCTTTTCGATAGGAGCTTGTGCATCAGGTGCAGATTCCGGCGTGGTTGGCAGCTGCGCATTGAACCGCTGTTGCCATTGAGCTTTGAGTTCAGAACTGGCGAGTTCGGATTTCGCTTGTAGGCATACGTCTCGCCACAAGTTGTGGTGAGCCAGTTCGCTGTCTTTCATGGGATGGCGTTTGAAATTGCGGGGGTGAGCGATGATATAGCCTTCCTGCTTGCCGTAACTAATGATGCGACCGCGTTCGTCGCGATAGATTTTTTGACGCGTAATGATACCTTGTTTGGAGAGGGCGCCTGTAGCGCCGTCAATTCCGGGTGTGTAATCAATTTTAGCCATAATGGTTGTAGTTGTATTGTTGGTTTCTTTTTGGTTTGCTTCCGATTATCTTTATAACTTATAAATATTTTATAAACATTCTATGAATAATCTATGAATAGCATATGAATAACATATGAATCACATAAGAATCACATATGAATAACATATGAATCACATAAGAATCTCATAAGATTGATATTTATTAAATTCGGGTGCAAAGGTACTGAAAAATTCTGATATATGCAAATATGAGATGGACAAAATGGCACGGAAAGTGGACAAATTGGCAGAAAGTGGACAAATTGGCAGAGTTAGGGAGGTGGTTTTCGGGCTGGCACAGATATTGCAAAATAGAGGGTGTAAACGCAAAGTACGCGATACAAGCCACGTACGCTACGCTACAAACATTGTTTAACTAATTTAGGAGGATTGATTATGAAACCTGCAATGTATCGTAGAAACAGTTGGCTGCCAACGGGAGGCTGGTTCCCGACCGTATTAGATGAGTGGTTGAACACCGACGTGATGAATAGCGCGAACAACGTAGCGCCTTCGGTTAACGTCAAGGAGAACCCAAACGGTTACGTCGTAGAGCTTGCCGCTCCAGGCGTGAAGAAAGAGTTCTGCCGTGTTCACGTAGATGAAGACCACAACCTGTGCGTCGCCATCGAGAACAAATTTGAGCACAAAGAAGAAGACAAGCACTCGCACTATCTGAGACGTGAGTTCGCCTACACCAACTTCGAGCAGAAGTACTCGCTACCGGACAACGTGGATGAGCAAGCCATCAGCGCAAAGGTCGAAGACGGTATCCTAAGCATCGACCTGCCGAAGATCAAACGCGAAGAAGGCAAGACGAGTAGGCAGATTGCGATCAAATAAAAACAAAAGTCGAAAGTCGAAAGACAAAAGACAAAAGACAAAGAAGCGACCCATTCGGGCCGCTTCTTTTAATGTTAGCGGTAGAAGAAGGCGTCGGCCATGACGTAGTAGCAGGCGACGTAGGCATCGTTGGGTTTGGTACAGGGCGAGATATACTCGTCCAGATCGAAGTTGAGCGTGAGTTGTTCGCCTTCGGCCGGAATGCCGCGAATAAGCCAATGCTGCACATTACAGGGCTTACCGGGTCCCCAACCGGCACGACTATAGGTGTAGGTGCCGGATTGCTTGTAGTTGTTCGCGCCGCTATTGAGTT
>JAFPLG010000126.1 GCA_017402895.1 Paludibacteraceae bacterium | reverse complement strand
CGTCATGCTGCTATGCGCAGCCGGGCTGTGGGCGCAGAACTACTTGCGTGAGGCCGAGTACTATCAGCGCAAAGCTGAGAGCTATCGTCGTGAGGCCGACTACTACCAGCGCAGGGCACAGGGCTACGATCGTGAGGCGGAGTACTACCTGAAGAAAGCCGAAGGGTATCAGCGTGAAGCCGCCTACTATACCAAGCGCGGCGATATGGATCGTGCTCGCACCCAGACCCGCTATGCCGAGGATGCACTGGACCGTGCCCGCACCCAGCAACGCTATGCTCAGGAAGCCCGCGAACGGGCCGCTACCCAGTTGCGCTATGCCAGCGAGGCCGACGAGAAAGCCGCCATGTACCTCAAACGAGCTACCGGCAGATAAACTACCTCAATAGTGTTTAATATATGGAAATCATTCTTTCTTTCATAGCCGGCGTGGTGCTGGCGGGAGTGGGGGCCTTTGTGTGGCTACGGAGCGTGCGGTCGGCCGAGGTGGCTAAACTGGAGTCGGACCTGGAGCATGCCAAGGCAGATGTCGAGCAGGCCAAAGCCGAAGTGGGCCGTGCCCAAGAGGAAGCCGACAAGCGTATCCGGGAGATGGACGCTCGGCATGAGAAGGACATCAAGGCGGAACGAGAGCGCTTTGAGCAAGCCCTGGTGACCATGCGGGAGCAGGTGCAGAACACCACCAACCGCGTGCTGCGCGAGCAGCAGGAGGAACTCAAGAAGTCGAACTCCACCAACATGCAGCAGATCGTGGACCCGCTCAAAGAGACTATCCAGAAGATGGAGGCAGCTATCAAGGAGAATAAATCCACCCAGGAGACCTCGACGGCTACGATCAAAGAGAAAATCGCCACCCTGGTCGATACCACGATGAAGGTGAGCAACAGCGCCGACCGACTGAGCAATGCGCTCACCTCGGAGAACAAGACCCAGGGCAACTGGGGCGAGCAGAAGATAGAAGCCCTGCTCAACGCTATCGGGCTGGAACGAGGACTGGAGTACGACGCCCAGGAGTTTCTTCGCGACGCCAGCGGCAATATCATCGTTTCGGACGAGACATCCCAACGCATGCAGCCGGATATCATTCTACACCTGGACGAGACGCGCGACCTGATCATCGACTCGAAGGTGTCGCTCAATGCCTTTATCGACTACACCAACGCCGACACCGATGCGGATCGGGAAGTGGCTCTCGCTGCCCATATGCGCAGCGTGCGCAACCACGTTAAGGAACTGGCGCGCAAGAACTACGCCTCGTATGTCAAGGCTCCGCGCCAGAGCGTGGACTTCGTCATGATGTTCGTGCCTGTGGATGCTGCCCTCCAGTTGGCTCTGAGTTCCGACACGACACTATGGCGCGAAGCGATGAACCAGGGTGTGTTCATCGTGGGCGAACAGAACCTGTACGCCGCCCTGCGTGCCGTGCAGGTGACCTGGACATCCATCAAGCAGAACCAGAACAACAAGGCCATCTGCGATACGGCTGCGGAACTGATCAACCGCGTAGGTGACCTGCTGGAGAAAGTGCAGAAGATGGGCAAGAAACTCAGCGAAGTGAATGCCGCCTACGGCGAGGTATGCGACAAGGCGAAGAAGGGGCAGAGCGTCCTGGGCTCGGCCAACAAACTCGTCAAACTCGGTGCAAAGACCAGCACGGTACATCCGCTTCCCTCGGAAGAAGAACCCGACATACTGCCTCAACTGCCCTATGATGAGGAGTAAAAAGAATACTATCCCTTTTGTTTAACTAAAAAATACCCGTATTATTATGAAAAAACTATTCTATCTTTTTGCACTGGTAAGTGCGATCGTTATGAGTTCCTGCTCTTCGGGCTCGAAACTGGAGTTCCAAGTAGCTGCTGCTAACAAACAATGCCCGATGTCGCAAGGCCCCGGACTGACGATATCCAAGATCTGCACCGAAGCAAACAACGTTGTATATGTATGCGATGTAGATGAGTATCAAGCAAATCTCAGCGTGGAGGAGATGAATACTCCGGAAGCTATGTCCGTGATGAAACCCGCTATGATTCAGTCGCTGACTGCTGACCCGGAAACGCAAGAACTGATCGAACTGGTCAAGGATGCCAACTACAACCTCGTTTATCGCTTTGTGGGCTCGCCGTCGAATGCCCAGGTGGATATCGTTATTTATCCGCATGAGTTGTAACACACTTGCGTACCATAGAAGAAGCCGCACATGATTTTGCACATGTGCGGTTTTTTTTGTCCAAATTGCACTAGGAAACTAAAAAAGTGAAAAAAGTTTCCGAAAAACTTGCATATATCGAAAAAAAGCAGTAATTTTGCGGCGTTTTTTGCGTGACGTATGTCTGAAGAGGTACAAAAAAATATTATCAAGACGGCCGGCGAACTATTCTTCCGCCTCGGAATTCGTAGCGTATCGATCGACGATATATGCCGCGAACTGGGTATCAGCAAGAAGACCTTCTACGTCTATTTCCAAAGCAAGGACGAACTGATTGACCAGTTGCTCCAGGCTAATCTGGCGCATACTGCCAATAAGATGGAGCAGATGCTCCACGATCCCGATATGCGTGGTATCGTAGACGGCATCCTGCAACGCAACACCGAGCGCGACGACGTACGACGTGTGCCGCAATTGGTGTATGACCTCAAGAAATACTATCCCCGCCAGTTTGCCAACTTCCAGCAGCAAGCCTTCGAACAGCAGAAACGCTATATACGCAGTTTTCTGGAACGAGGTATTGCGGAGGGGGTTGTGCGTGCGGACCTGAATATAGAACTCACGGCAGTGGTTGTAGCGAAGATCTATGCCGATGCACTGCGCGACTTCGAGGAGATGGAGACGGCCGGCTACAACCTGCCGCAACTCGGTCAGGCCGCATTGGACATGCTGATGAGGGGAGTGCTTAGAGAAAATTGAAGTAATCGTTCGAGCAGAGCGAGATAAGAAAATTGAAAATGATTACAATGATACAAGCAAAGAAACTATGTAGCGCAATGCTGGCAATGCTATGCAGCGTGAGCAGCATGGCCGCTACGAATGACACGACCAAGCAGCGGAGCAACTGGATCATGGAGCACGACTCGGTGATGATGGCTACGCGCAACACCCAGGACGACACCACGCGTGTGGTGCCCACATCGCTCAGCCTGTCGGTACAGGAGGCGCAGGACTATGCCGTGAAGCAGAATCGCTCGCTTCGCAACTCTTCGCTGGCCGTACAGCAGGCCTATGCTGCTCGATGGCAGACAATAGCCGCTATGCTTCCGCAGGTGGACGCATCGTATAGCTACAGCAACTACTTGGGCTATAGTGCGACAATGTCAACCGCCATGGGTGACTTCAATATCGACATGCCCAACCAGGGCGCACTGGGCATCACGGCCTCTGTCGGCATCAATGGTCAGGCCATCGTGGGCGTGTTGCTCCAGAACCTGGCTATCGACATGCAGCGTCTCTCGCTGGAGCAGTCGGAAGACAACCTGCGGGCCAGCGTCAAGACCTCCTACATCTCGATTCTGGTGCTCCAGGACGTAGTGAAGTTGCTCGACTCGTCGCTCCAGAACGTGAACGACATCATCGAGATGACGCAGCGCACGGTGCAGTTCGGTGTGAACGAACAGACCACGGCCGACCAGATAGCTATTCGTGCCAACTCACTCAAGAATAATATCCAAAGCCAGAAACGCTCTATCCAGTTGGCCACCAACAGCCTGAAGGTGCTGCTCGACGTGCCGGCCGAGACGGAACTGACACTCACCAGTTCGCTGGACGAACTGCTCTCGGGCGAAGAAGTGATGGCGCTGCTGGGCGAAGAGTTCATCAAGGAGCATAACCTCAGTTATCGCCAATTGGAGAAAAACTTCGAGATAGCTAAGATGAATGTGCACATGGCCGGTTGGGCCTACGGACCGACTGTTGGCCTGGCCTACAACTATACCAACCAGCAGTACTACGGCGAAGGCGGTATGCGTATGACGCCGCCGAACGTAGTGCAGGTGAGCATCAAACTGCCTCTCTGGTCGAGCGGTAAGCGTGCGGCAGGCGTCGTGGAGAAGAAGATTGCGCTGGAGCAAGCCCGCAACACACTGGCTGAGACGGCCGACCAACTCAATATCCAGTACCAGCAGCTGCGGTTCAACCTGCAGAATGCGTACGAGACCTACCTGACGGAACAGGAGAATATAGACGTAGCTACGCGTGTGTTCCAGTCGGTAAGCAACAAGTACCGCTTCGGAACCAACAGCAACCTGGAACTGATTAATGCCAGCAACGACGTTATCTCGGCCCAGTCGAGCTACGTACAAGCCGTGCTGACACTCATCAATGCAGAAGTGGAACTGGATAAGTTCCTGAAGTAGTAGAAAGACCGCTGGCGCTCAAAGTAGAAAGAAGTCTTTTGTCTTTCGACTTTCGACCTTCTACTTTCGACTTTTGTCTAAAATAAAATAAACGATTATATGAAGAAGATTTTTGTGTATTCATTGGCAGCACTGATGCTCATCGGCTGCACCAAGAAAGAGGCTGAGACCACGGAGCAGCAAGAGCGCGTGGAACCGGTAGAAGTGACCAAACTCCAGACCCATCAGGTGGAGCGTAAGATAACGCTTTCTTCCAACCTGATGGCCTATGAGACGGTCAGTATCTCGCCTTCGCTCACGGGAAAGATAGAGCATATCTACGTGGAGATAGGCGACCGTGTTCGCAAGGGAGACTCTATCGTACGTATGGATCAGCAGCAGTATCAGACGGCTAAGTTGACGCTGGCCAACCTGCGCGTAGAGAAAGCTCGTATCGACAGTCTGTTGACCTACGGTTCGGCCACTAAGCAGCAGCGCGACCAGATGGACCTGCAGTTGGAGCAGACCAAGGTCAACCTGAAGTTTCTGACGACCAACACCTTCAACCTGGCTCCGATCACGGGCGTAGTGACAACCAAGAACTACGAGGACGGTGAACTCTACTCAGGGCAGCCTGTCGTAGTGCTGGCCGAAGTGGACCGACTCAAGACCCTCGTGGCTATCCCCGAGAGCTACCTGCCGCGTATCAAGAAGGGTATGTCGCTCCAGCTCGTCTCGGACATCTATCCGGATCGTATCTTCCCCGCTACGGTAGAAGTGGTATATCCTACGATTGACGCCGCCACCCATACCTTCCAGGCCAAGGTGGTTGTGTCGAACAAGGACGGATTGCTGCGCCCGGGAATGTACGTGAAGACGACCATCAGCGTCGGCACCGACAACGTCATCACCGCGCCGTACTCCACCGTGCTGAAACTCATCGGTGCGAACAACCGCTACGTATTCCTTAATAATAACGGACGTGCGCAACGCGTAGATGTAGTGATGGGCGACCGCTTCGGCGACGACGTAGAGATCAGCGCACCTGAGATACACGACGGCGTAGAATTGATCACCAAGGGCGAGAGCCGACTGGTAGATAGCGTCAAGATAGAAATCAAGAATAAAGACCGCTAACGCTCAAAGTAGAAAGACCGCTTCGCTCAAAGTAGAAAGAAGTCTTTTGTCTTTCGACTTTCGACTTTTGTCTAAAAAATAAAGAAAACTATGGCAATCTATAAAACTTCGGTACAGAAACCTATCACCACGGCCTTGATATTCGTGGCGGTGATTGTGATTGGTCTGTTCAGTTACACCCAGCTGCCTATCGACCAGTTCCCGGAGATGAATCCTCCGTACGTAACGGTCATGGTGACCTATCCGGGTGCTTCGGCCAGCGAGGTGGAGACCAACGTGACCAAGATCCTGGAGAACTCGCTCAACTCGGTGGACCACCTCAAGGAACTGACTTCCAAGTCCAAGGATAACCTCTCGCAGGTGACCCTGGAGTTTGAATGGGGCGTCGAACTGGACGAGATAGTCAACGATATACGTACGTACGTCGATCTATGTAAGGATAACCTGCCGGACGGATGCTCCAACCCGATTATTCTGCGTCTGTCCACCTCGATGATGCCTGTGATCCAGTATTCGGTCACGGCGAATGAGTCGTATCCCTCGCTCGACAAGTTGCTCGACGACGAGATTATCCCGCAACTCAACCGCGTGGACGGTATCGGTAACCTGACCGTTTCGGGTGAGCCGGAACGCCGCGTATATATCTACCTGGACCAGCAGAAACTGGATGCCTACGGACTGACGCTGGAGACGGTCGGCCAGATGGTGACGGCTGCCAACCTCAACATGTCGTCCGGTACGGTTAAGCTCGAGAAAGAGCAGTACCAGATGGAGGTGCGCTCCGAGTTCGCTGAGTCGCAGGAGATAGGCAATGTCGTGGTCGCTTCTGACCAGCAGGGCCGTCAGGTTTTCCTGCGCGATATCGCCGTGGTCAAGGATACTATCAAGGAGCTCTCGCTCGACGAGAAGACCGATGGCGTAGACTGTGCCCGACTGATCGTGACGAAGCAGACCGGTGGCAATACCGTCCAGGTCTGCGAAGACGTGCGCAAGGAGATCGCTAAGATCCAGAAGACACTGCCTACAGATGTGGAGATACGTCTTATCTACGACTCGTCGGAGAATATCCGCAACTCCATCAACTCGCTCCAGGAATCTATCGGCTATGCACTGCTCTTTGTGGTGCTGGTCGTAATGTTCTTCCTCGGACGTTGGCGTGCCGCCTTCATCGTGGGTATCACGATCCCTATATCGCTCATCGTGGCCTTTATCTACCTTATGCTCTCCGGCGACTCGCTGAATATCATATCGCTATGTTCACTCAATATCGCTATCGGTATGGTGGTGGACGATGCTATCGTGGTGCTGGAGAATATCACCAAGCACGTCGAGCGTGGCGAGAACCCCCGCGAGGCGGCTATCTATGCCACCAACGAGGTGTGGGTATCCGTTATCGCCACCACGCTCGTTATCGTGGCCGTATTCGTGCCGCTGACGATGCTGACCGGTGTAGCGGGTGTGATGTTCAAGTCGCTCGGCTGGATCATCACCATCGTCTGCTGTACGTCCACGCTCATTGCTATCTCGCTGACGCCTATGTTGGCCAGCAAGATGCTGAAGGCCAAGAAGGTGCACGTCGATAAAGATGGTAACCTCGTAGAGGACGACAACCGCCGCTCCTGGTACGACCGCACCGTAGTGCGGGCACTCGATTGGGTAGATGATCGCTATGCAGCTATGCTTGGGTGGTGTTTGCGCCATAAGTTGGCTACATTTGGCGTCCTCTTCCTATTCTTTGGCTTGTCCCTATTGCCGGCTATCACAGGAAAAATTGGTACCGACTTCATGCAGCAACAAGATATGGGACGATTCACCGTCAAGGTCGAGCTCCAGCGCGGTACGCGTATTGAGGAAACCCTAAAGACGGCGCGTCAACTCGAAACGCGTATCCGCGAGATAGCTCCCGAGGTGCAACTCATCTCTACTTCGGCCGGTTCGAACGACGATGCGGGTATTGGAGCACTCTTCTCCTCCACGATGAATAACACCATCAACATGACCATCCGTACCTCTAAGAAATACGAACGCGAACGTTCTATCTTTGAGATAGCCGAAGTCGTGCGCCAGGAACTTAAACAGTATCCGGAGATTACAGACTTCAACGTGTCAACATCGTCCGGCGGAGGCATGTCGTCCAACTCGGTGGATGTGGAGATATACGGTTATGACTTCGATAAGACCAGCGCCTTGGCAGAGCAGATCCAGTCGATCTGCAACCATGAGGTCGAGGGTGCTCGCGATGCCACTATCTCACGTGACGACGAGCGTCCCGAGATCAAGATCAACGTGGATAAGCAGAAGGCAATGCGCCTCGGACTCACCTCGGCTACCATAGCTACCTACCTGCGCAACCGCGTCAATGGTATGTCCTGCGGCTATCTCAAGGAGGACGGATCGGAGTATGCTATCCTCTGTCGTCTGGAGGAGAGCGACCGAAACACCATACCCAAGCTGCTCGACCTCACTATCCCGACGCCTGCCGGTGGCAAGGTCAAGCTATCCGAGGTATGCTCTATCGGTGAGTACTGGACGCCGCCCGCTATCGAGCGTAAGAGCCGTCAGCGTGTGGTGACCGTATCCGTTACGCCGTACAAGACATCGCTGGGTGACCTGGCAACACGTATCCAGGAGGTTGTGGACAAACTCGACGTGCCGGATGGTATTGTCGTACGTTTGGCAGGTGACTTTGAGGACCAACAGGAGACCTTCGGCAAGATGGGTCTGCTGGCCGCTCTGATCGTGCTGCTCGTTTATATCGTGATGGCCTCGCAGTTTGAGTCATTCAAAAAGCCGTTCGTCATTATGTTTACTATCCCGTTTGCCCTCTCGGGTGTGATCATGGCACTGTGGATCACCGGCCGTTCGCTGGATATGATCGGCGCCTTGGGACTGGTGATGCTGGTCGGTATCGTGGTGAAGAACGGTATCGTGCTCATCGACTATATCGACCTGATGCGCGAGCGCGGAACGGAACTGAACACGGCTATTCAGATGGCCGGACGCAGCCGTATTCGTCCGGTGCTGATGACGGCCCTTACCACCATCCTCGGTATGCTGCCTATGGCCTTGTCCAAGGGCGAGGGTGCTGAGATGTGGCAACCGATGGGTATTGTCGTGATTGGCGGTCTGCTCGTCTCGACGCTGCTGACCTTCTTCATCGTACCGACGCTCTACGGCGCTATGTCGCGTCACGATGATGTCAACAAAGCCAAGAAACTACGCAAGTCGTTTATCTTCATGGATATCAAGGTGAAGAAAGACCGTCCTTCGGACTCAAAGTAGAAAGACCGCTGCGCTCAAAGTAGAAGGTCGAAAGTAGAAAGACCGCTGCGCTCAAAGTAGAAAGATTATTTATTATGGTACATAATTTTAGAGAGCTGATTGTATGGAAAACATCAATGGAGTTATCTACAAGGATATATCTATTGACAAAAACATTTCCACCAAGCGAGTTATATGCGTTAACGTCGCAAATGCAACTTTAAGCATAGCTTTAGGATCTGCGTATGAACTTGAGACGGAAACTGTACTTGCGCACAATTTTGGTTACGTAAGTGATGAGGAATATGGTGATATCACAAAAGTGATAGTTGAAGTGCAAAAAATGCTCTATAATTTGATGAGTAAGTTTAACAAACAATAAAAAATGAGGAGCGAGAGAAAAAGTCTTTTGTCTTTTGTCTTTCGACTTTCGACTATTTCGTATGAAATCTGTAATGATTGTTTTTAATCAGGCGAATACGGAGCGAGTAGAGTACTTGCTGGATATGTTGAATATTCGTGGTTTTACCTTCTTTGAGCAAGTCCAGGGACGTGGCACAAACGGCGGTGAACCTCACCGCGG
>JAFPLG010000125.1 GCA_017402895.1 Paludibacteraceae bacterium | reverse complement strand
GGCAACCCGCTGGATATCATGCGCTTCACGGTGCCGTATCTGCTAGCCACCATCTTCTTCTCGATGCTGGTCAGCACGTTTATTCGTAATCGTGAGAGCGGTATCGTACTGCTCATCTCTACTTCGCTGATCTTCATCTTCATAGCCGGAGTGAGTTGGCCGCAACAGATGTTGCCCAAGCCATGGTTGTACCTGAGTTATATGTTTCCCTATACCTGGGGCGTGCACGGCTTCCTGCACATCAATTCGATGGGCGCCACGCTGGCCGGTACGGCACGGGAATATACGGCGCTGTGGATTCTGACGGCTGTCTATTTCGTGCTCACCTGCGGTATGCTGGCTTTGTTGGGCTGGTGGTCCGACCGCCGTGGCGACAACTGGCGTGCGCGGAGTAGCGGACTGATGACAACTATATTGTTGTTGCTCATCGCGTTGCCTATTCAGGCTGCTGACACCGATACGACCGACCTGCGCCAACGCGAGATGGACCAGGTGGATGTGGTGGGACGCCGAGCCGACTACCTCGCGGAGTCGTTTCGACCCGTGGCACAACTGACCGGCGAAGAGATTGCCTTGCTGCCCGTTCAGACGGTGGCAGACTTGCTGCAATACATGCCCGGCATGGATATCCGTGAACGTGGCGCCAGTGGCGTACAAGCCGACCTGTCGATGCGTGGCGGAACGGGCAAACAGGTCAAGGTGCTGCTCAATGGCGTGGATTTGACCGACCCACAGACCGAACACTATACGATGGACCTGCCTATTGATGCCCGGCTCATCGAGCGCGTGGAAGTGCTCCAGGGTACCAACTATGCCATCGATGCCTTCTCCGGGGCTATCAATATCATAACTAAGTCGAAAGTCGAAAGTCAAAAGTCGAAAGCCGGAGTGTCTCCGGAGTCGAAAAACGCATCTAATACACTTTTCTTGGGAAGTTTGACGGCAGGTGAGTATGGACTGGTGCATCCGGCGTTGGCAGTCAGGACGCAGCGGGGCGACTGGTACCTAAAGACAGGTGCTTCGTATAACCGCTCGAGCGGCTATGCCCAAAACACGGATTACCACATAGCGAATTTCTTTGCCCAGACGGGTTATCGTGGACTGGACTTGCAGCTTGGCGCCCAAATGAAAGATGCGGGCGCTAACTGTTTTTATACCACCAAGTACCCGAATCAGTTTGACGCCACCCGTACGGCATTTCTCTCGGCTGCGTACGACCATCGTTGGTCGGGCGGTTGGGCTGTGGAAGCCAAAGCGTATTATCGGGCGCATTACGACCGTTTTGAACTCTATCGCAACGGACAAGATGCAGATGGCGGGGACGCACCCGCATGGTACGAACCCAACCGCCACTGGACCCACACGGCCGGTATGCATGTAGAGGGCGGATGGTCGAATACGTGGTCGAAGACCACAGCCGGCGTGGAACTGCGAGACGAGTATCTGTGCAGTTCGAATATGGGGACGCACAACCGCTTGCTGCTTCGCTATTTTGCCGAACAGCGATTCTACTGGCGTGGACTGAGTGCCTCGGTAGGCGCTAATGGCCTGTGGAGTTCGCAGTTTGGCCACCACTGGGGCGTGGGGGCTAATATCGGGTACGAACCCATCCGAAACCTACATCTCTTCTTGAACGTCAACCGGGCGGTGCGCGTACCGACTTTCACCGACCTGTATTATCAGTCGGCTACCCAGCAGGCTGACTCGTTGGCACGTCCGGAGAAAGCCTTGCAAGTGGAACTCTCGGCGCAGTATACAGGCGAGCACTGGTATGCATCGGTGGCCGGGTATTACCGCTGGGGACGGGATATCATCGACTGGGTCAAAGAGGCCGACCCGGCCGTAGTACAGTGGCGGAGTGTGAATAACACCCGCGTCAATGCTGCTGGTGTGGAAGCTACGATTGGAGTACAGGGGTATGAGTGGTTGCGCCGCGTGGAGGTGAGTTATGCCTTCTGTGATGTAGAGGCCGATGCCGGCGGACTGATGTCGCTCTATGTCTTAGACTACTTGCGCCACAAAGCAACATTGCGTATTGAACATAAGATTTACCGTGGCTTTGGCGCTACGTGGACACTCTCGGTTCGGCAGCGACAGGGGGAGTATACGGCGCTGGACGGTACGATACAAAACTACCGCCCGGTATGCTTACTGGACGGTAGTGTATATTGGCAGAACGAACGGCTGAAGGTGAGCGTTGACGCGAAGAATATGGCGGATCAGCTCTACTACGATTTCTCGGGCGTGGTTCAGCCCCGTCATTGGGTCAGTGCTTCATTAGCCTTTCGCCTTTAGTCTTTCGCCTTTAGCTCATTCGGCATCTGGAGTGTATAGAGGATTGCTTCGGCTTGGCGCAGGGCACTACGTTTCTTCTGACCGGGTGCAAATAGCATGCTTTCTACCGTGACAACACGTGCGTTGACCTGATCCAAACGGCTGTGGCTCACGAACGGACCACCCATGGCTTCGCCCTTGTATAGTTTCCATAGACCACGAATCTCCGTGCCATAAAAACCACCATCATCATTGCTGAGCGGACGGAGCGGAGCGGAGATAGGCGGCTCTACCTTATATTCGGTGCCTACGTACGAACCGGCCGTCTGGCCCGTGATAATCTTTCCTATTACGCTGTCGCGCATCTGAAGCAAATCGTCTTTCTCAAACTGCTTCGGATCGGTGTAGGGATAACTATAGAGCGTCAGGTAACGACGCATCGGCCCTTTGTCGTCGCAGCAGAGGAAGACATGGATGTCGTTCTCAAGCATGGTATCCTGGACAAAGACATAATCTTCGGGGATGGCCAAGCCGTAACCGTGCTTGTCGCGCAAGGTCTGGATAGCCTCACTGTTGGGCATACGACGATGGAAGGTGGCTTGGCGACTCATCTCCTGGCGAACAAACCACTCGCGAACCGACACGCCCGACTCAAGCCACCAGTTGACAAAACTGGAGTCGCTGGGCGCCTGGATGCGATAGACGGCTTGTGGCGTAGACCACTGATCGGTAGATACTTTGGCCTTGACCACCGTATATTTCTCGGGGTTGATATCAATGATGAGGATGTTGCGCGTAGGCTTGAGGAAATCGTCGAAGGCAGCCGGCGCAGCTTGTGTCAGTTTGAAATAGGCCTCTACCTGCGGCATGCATGGCATGTCGGCACTCATAGCTGCCTGCACCAGTTTGAATGTGCTGGTGATATTCTCGGCATAAGCGCTTCCGTTGTTCTCTTGCCATGGATTGGCCATAGCTTGCGGAAGCGGACGATCCGGCATAACCACCAGACACTCGTAGATACTACCCGTGGCACTCGGCAATGTGCGCCCCGTATCACCACAGCTGACAAATAAAACACTCAGCACAGAGGCTGCAAAGAGAAAATAGATAGTTCGTCTCATAGTAAATCGAAATTGTAGCGCAAAAGTACGAAAAAATTTGCATGTATGCAAAAAAAAGTGTAATTTTGCACCCCAAAATTGGCTGAATGCCGTAAAATGCGTGATTTTACACAAGATATATACCGCCGATTGATTGTAGCGCTACGCGAGGCGGGCTATACATGTATGACCATGGAGCAGTACCTGACGACCAAAAAGCGTCCGGCACGATTGGTCGTGTTGCGTCATGACGTGGATCTATGTGCCCCTCGTAGCCGAGAAATAGCCGAGATAGAAGCGAGAGAAAGCGCAAGAGCTACGTACTATTTCCGCGTCATACCGGAGAGCAACCAACCGGATGTCATTCGTCGCATTGCGCAACTGGGCCATGAGGTGGGTTACCACTACGAGGATATGTCGATTGCAGATGGCGATGCCGAGCAGGCTATACGTCATTTTGAGGACTGGCTGGCGTATTTCCGTCAGTTCTATCCGGTCAGGACTATCTGTATGCACGGTGCGCCGACAAGCCAGTACGACAGTAAGGACCTTTGGAAGACGTACAACTACCGCGACTACGGCATCATTGGCGAGCCCTATTTTGATGTGGACTTCGCGGATATGTTCTACTTGACGGATACCGGGCGTTGCTGGGACGGCTATAAAGTGTCGGTAAGGGACAAGATACCGGAGTGGCAAGAACGGTGGACGGAACAGGGATTGGTGTTCCACTCGACGGAGGATATCCTGCGGGCGATAGAGGAGGGTAGATTGCCGGAACGGCTGATGATTACCACTCATCCGCAACGTTGGACCAATCGGTATGGGGCATGGTGTAAGGAACTGGTGCTCCAAGGCATAAAGAATATTGTAAAGCGAATTCTTGTTAAGGTGAAAACTGAAAACTGAAAGGTGAAAGGTGACTAGGCGCATTATTATAGATATCGTGTTGTGGATCATATCGCTGCTTTGTTGCACGATATGGCGCTTTGCTGCGGATAAGTCGGAGATATGGGCGTATGTTGTATTGGCGGCTATACTGATGGCTTCGTGGATAGCGGTGGGACTGCTGTTGCAGTTGTACCGCAACTATCGCAAAGCCTGGTATTGGCAGTCGATGCTCTCGTTGGTGCTGACGACAACGGTGCTGATGTTGGGTTCGTACTATATCCTGCCGAAGACCCCGCTACCCGTATCGGAGAAAGTGGCCATCTGGCTGGTGGGTATCGTAGCAGCTGTGGATGTGCTGGTGATATTGATAGAGCACTACTGGAAGTATGCCACCAATATGACTGTTCCCCTGATGACGATCGAGGAACGAGAGAATGCGCGTTGTAACCGAGAGGATGAGATACGCTCCGAGAAATCGATGCAGAGTGTGCATCGTGCTATCACGTCGATCACGACGGAGGAGGACTACCGGATGCTATTGGAACGGGCACGATTGGATAGCCGACAGACCAAGGTGGTGGCTGACCGGGAGCGATTCACGATTATGCAGCTGCCGGAGTACGAGTACCGTTGTATCGTGGATATGACCTTGCTGAACGATGCACGTGGTATCAACAAGCGCTTCTGTCTGGTCAACCAAAAACTGCCGGACGACGGCCGCTATGTATGTTGTTATCGTCCGCAGGAATATATCAAGAAGAAGATGCTCAGTCGGTATCCCAAGGGACTGAACTGGATTGTCTATTCGCTCTATTTCTGCTGGAAGAGAGTGATGCCGCGCTTGATGTTGACTTCGCGACTGTACTACGACACGACGAAAGGTAGGAAGCGAATGCTGAGCAAGACCGAAGTGCTGGGACGCTTGTACTACTGCGGTTTTGAGGTGGAGGAGATTGTGCCGATGGGGCATATCGAGTATGTGTTCTGCCGTCGTCATATGCAACCATACCCGCAACAGCAGCTCAAAGTGTACGGTCCACTAATTAAGTTGCGCCGCGTAGGTAAGAACAAGAAGTTTGTCTATTTCTATAAGTTCCGCACGATGCACCCCTATGCGGAGTATATCCAGAAGTATGTGTTTGATCAGCGTGGCGGTATGAATATAGCCGACAAGAGTGATGACGACTGGCGTATCACGTCCTGGGGCCGGTTTATGCGTAAGTACTGGTTGGACGAACTGCCTATGATTATCAACTGGCTGAAACGCGACGTGAAACTGGTGGGCGTTCGTCCGATTTCGAAGACGATGTTTGATACCTATCCTAAGTGGCTTCAGGACAAGCGTACCAAGACCAAACCGGGATTGATACCACCGTTCTATATTGACCATCCGAAGACTTTCGAGGAACTGTATGCCTCGGAGGATAAATACCTGACATCGTATCTGAAACATCCCATTTGGACCGATACGAAGTATTTCTTTATGACAATGCATTCTATCCTTTTCCGCCGAATGCATAGCGCCTGACGATGAAACTACTAACCGACGCCTTACATAGAATAGCTTATGCCACGGACGCGAGCGCGTACCGCGAGATGCCTATGGCAGTGGCGTATCCCAAGACGGAGGATGATATCCGTACGTTGCTCGGTGAGGCCCGTCGACGTGGAACGCATCTTATTCCCCGTGCCGGAGGAACGAGTATAGCCGGTCAGGTGGTGGGAAGCGGTATCGTGATGGATGTGAGTCGGTATATGAACCGCATCTTGCTGATTGATCCCTTTCATCGTATAGCACGCGTGCAACCGGGTGTGGTACGGGATGAACTGAATATGGCCTTGAAGCCGTACGGTTTGTTCTTCTCGCCCGAGACCAGCACAAGTAATAGGTGCTGCATAGGCGGCATGGTGGGCAATAACTCTTGCGGTACGCATAGCTTGATATATGGTTCGACACGTCATCATGTGGTGTCGCTGCGGGTGATGCTGGCGGATGGCACGGTGCATGAAGTTCGTACGGATCGCTGGCCGGACACGGAGTCTGCGTTGCTGAATTCGATACATGAGCAGCTGACGGCTTGGCAGCAGGATAAGGAGGTGGTGAGGCAGTTGGCAGAGGCTTTTCCTGACAAACGTATCCGTCGTCGTAGTTGCGGCTACGCGCTGGATGAGTGCCTGGAAGGAGAGGTGATTAACCTGCCGGCCTTGATTACGGGAAGCGAAGGCACCCTATGCGTTGTGACAGAGATAACCGTCTCGCTGGATCCGCTACCGGAGAAAGAGCAGATGGTGGTGTGTGCCCATCTGGATGATATAGACAAGAGTTGGGAGGCCAACTTGATTGCGTTGCGTCACCGCCCGACGGGTGTGGAACTGATAGACGGACGTATTTTGGAACTGGCTAAGACCAATCCGGAGGCAAGCAAGAATCTGTTCTTCCTCAGTGGCGAACCACGTTCTATCGTGGTGGCAGAGTTTCGCGGAGAGACGAAAGAAAAGGTGGAACGTCAGGCGGAGGCTTTCCGAAAAGAAGTGAGCACGCTGGCGTATGCTTGTACAAACGTCTGGGGCAAGGATGTGGAAAGAGTCTGGGCACTGCGTAAGGCGGGTGTGGGTGTGCTGGCCAATACAGAAGGCGATGCGAAACCGGTAGGAGTGGTGGAAGATACCGCTGTGGCGCCGGAACGAATGGCGGCTTATATGGCCGATTTCCGTCGGATGATGGCCGATCTGGGATTGGATTGCGTCTATTATGGTCATATCTCTACCGGCGAATTGCATCTGCGTCCCGTACTGGACCTGAAACAACCACGCGACAGGAAGCTTTTCCGCGAGGTGGCAACACGTACGGCTCAGTTGGTAAAACGGCATCGAGGCTGTCTGAGCGGAGAACATGGTGACGGCCGGTTGCGCGGTGAGTTTATCCCGTTGATGTACGGCGAGGAGGTCTATGAGAAGATGCGGGCGTTGAAACGCACATGGGACCCGGAGGGACTGCTGAATATGGGTAAGATCGTGGACACACCGCCTATGGATACCGGACTTCGGTATGAGGCGGGACAGACGTATGCCGGCTTGCCCGACAGCCCGGAGATGATGGAACTGATGCAGCGCATCGAGAAGTGTAACGGCTCGGGTGACTGCCGGAAATCACAGAAGATGGGTGGCACGATGTGTCCGGCCTTTAAGGCAACGGGTGAGGAGTTGTATGCTACGCGAGCCAGGGCCAATGTGTTGCGTGAGAAGTTGACGCGCGACGAGGAGGGGCTTTGGAGCGAAGAGGTGAGTGCGGTGCTGGATAGTTGCCTGGCATGTAAGGCATGTCGGAGTGAATGTCCGAGCAACGTAGATATGACGCGCTTGAGAAGCGAGGTGCTACAGCTGAGGTATCAGCAGAAAGGGACACCCTGGCGAACGTGGATGATTGCCCATATGGCCTTGATGGAAAGGCTGGGAGGATTGGTGCCGACGGTGTATAATTTCTTTGCCACGAATCGATGGACAGCTGCGCTGATAAAGCAGTTGATGGGTTTTGCGGCGCAACGTAGGATACCGACCCTGAGTCATCGTACGATGCGTTGGTTGATTCGGCATCGGTTGAGCCAACCGAAAGAGGCAAGGGGGAAAGTTTATCTGTTTGCCGATGAGTTTACCAACCGTCAGGAAGCGGAACTGGGACTGCGGTTCGCGGAGCTGGTGACGAAGTTGGGCTACCGAGTAGAGGTGCCAAAGCATGTAGAGAGCGGTAGGGCAGCTATTAGCAAGGGACGTCTGCACCAGGCGGCTAAGTATGCGAAAGAGAATGTGACGAGGCTGAAGGACGTGGTTTCGGAAGAAAGTCCACTGGTAGGTATCGAACCGTCGTGTATACTGAGTTTTCGGGATGAGTACCCGCGGCTGGTAGGTCCGGATATGGTGGATGATGCCAAGTGTCTGGCCAAGAATTGTCTCTTGTATGACGAGTGGCTGCTGCGGGAAGTAGAGCAGGGGCGTATCCGCAAGGAGGACTTCGGTGAATTGGACGCTGAGGTATGGCTGCACGGGCATTGCCATCAGAAGGCCTTGGTGGGAGTGGAGAAGACGGCTGAGGTGCTGCGGATGGTGAAGGGACTGGCGGTGCATGAGATTCCGTCGGGCTGTTGCGGCATGGCGGGTTCGTTCGGCTATGAGAAGAAGCATTACATGGATTCTGTTCGTATCGCAGAAATGGTATTAGCACCCACGATACGGGAGGCTGTCAGCGAGAAGCCCAGGGCGATAGTTTGTGCACCGGGCACATCTTGCCGTACGCAGATAAAAGATACGACGGGCGTGGATGCGCTGCATCCAATAGAGGTGCTGTGCATGTCACGATATAATCACGACTTAATCACGACATAATCCCGATCACTATCTTTGTAACTTGTTGAAAAAAATGACGAAAATGCGAAAAAACTTGCATATGTCATTTTTTTTTTGTAATTTTGCACGCTCGTTTTAGGAAAGAGTGTTGACTTTTGATGAAAAACTTTGCATTAATAGGAGCTGCAGGCTATATAGCACCGCGACATATCAAGGCTATTGCGGATACAGGCAATAACCTGATGGTAGCTTATGACAAGTTTGACAGTGTGGGTCGTCTGGACTCTTCGTTTCCGGATTGCTCGTTCTTTACGGAGAATGAACAGTTTGATCGTTTCTGCTCGAAGCAGATGCGGACAGATCGTCCGCTGGAGTGGATGTCGATATGCACGCCTAACTATACGCACGACGCGTTCATCCGTTACGGTCTGCGTCTGGGATGCGATGTGATATGCGAGAAGCCGCTGGTGCTGAATCCGTATAATATCGACAACCTGGTGGAGCTGGAACAAGAGACAGGTCATAAGGCCTATACGATTCTGCAGCTTCGTTTGCACGAGAAGATTCGTGCGCTGAAACAGAAGGTGGAGCAGGGACCGAAGGATAAGATCTACGACGTAGATTTGACCTATATCACCAGTCGCGGAAAATGGTATTATAGCAGTTGGAAGGGTGATGTACACAAGAGTGGCGGCATTGCCACGAATATTGGTGTTCATTTCTACGACATGTTGCAGTGGGTGTTTGGTCCGGTGAAACGGAATGTGGTGCATGTGATGAGTTTTGACCG
>JAFPLG010000014.1 GCA_017402895.1 Paludibacteraceae bacterium | reverse complement strand
GTCTTCCTCGACTTGCACGACCCCGGTATTGCCCGACTCACCAAATCGACGGCCGACGACAACTTTGATATTATCTACGAGAACTCGGCCTATCTCGTTCGTTCCTGTATCAGTATTGCCCACTACGATGGTAATAAGTTCTTGGGACTCAATGCGGCCGGCAACTATTATTCGTGTATCGACTCCGCAAAGGCCGTTTCTCGACTCAATATCTATCGCCAGCAAGCGACCTATTGTTCGAATCCTAACTGTACCGACGATATCGACGTGATCAAGTGGGCCAAGGTCGACGACGAGTTCAATTCCGTTACCGTCGAGTCCTACCACTTGAAGGGTGCTCCCGATGTCCACGGCTCCTATGGCGCACCCCAACTCCAGGCCGACGGCACCTATCTGATTACGTATCGTAATTCTACCTTGCCGCCTTGCACCAAGGCTACGGTCGAGTGGGATGGAGTCACTTCGCGTCTGCGTATCCCGTATATCGTTTCGTCGGATAAGAATCTAAACGATGCATCCCTCTTAAATGGTACGGCGCGTGACTGCTCCGAGTGCGACGTCTATATCGAGCCGAACAATACGCTTACGGTTACGGCTACCGATACGATTCGCAAGATCTATATCCCCGACAATGCCACGCTTAGCGTAGCCGATGATCAGACGCTGAGTGTAGCTATCTTCAGCCTCTTCTCCGAAGGAGACCAGGCCGCTCCGGTAGTTAATCTTAATGAGCGAGGCGCTATTGATCTCCGCGACGATCGGCTCTATTACGATAAACGAATCGACGACGCCCGTTACTACTGGTTCTCTTTGCCCTTCGACGCGCATGTCAAGGAGATCTCCTTTGTCAATATCGCGGCCAATGATGGTAAACCCGAATACTATGCCGGCACCGATGGCGACAATGTAGATCGTGCCTTCTTCATCAAGTACTACAACGGTGCCCTGCGTGCCGACGACGCCAATGGTGGTGCGCTCGCTACTACTTACTGGACCGACGTTACTACCCGTGGCACCGACTATACGATGAAGGCTGGTCGTGGCTATGAGATTGGTCTGGCCGACCAGAGAACGAAGAAATTCAATGGCCAGTCCTATTCCCATACCTCGCGTACCTTCCGCTTTACCATGCGCCCGGGTAGTGGTACAGCTTGGATGACGTCCGAGCGTTCCGGAGGAGGCTCTAAATCGGCTGTGGTCACGCCTTCTACTTGCGACCGCGAGAAGAATGCCGTGCATGCCGGTTGGAACCTCATTGGTAATCCCTATATGCATACCTACAACACCGGCACCGTGCCCTCTAACGGTAATATCCGCAATGGCGCGTGGGTCAAGGAGCTCAACAAGATCGGCGACTGGACCGGGTGGTGGATCCTCGATGAGTCCGACCCGACCAACCGTCCTACCGACGTACCATACCTCACCCTCTACGACCCCTCTAAGCGTAAGACCGGTGACAGTTATCGCCAGGTGCTGGCAGCCAGCCATGACCTGCGTCCGTTCGAGGCGGTCTTTGTCCAGGTCAATACGGGCAATACCCTCAATTTCGGTACGAACATGAGCGTTTCGGCTATGCCCGCCTATATGCGCTGCGCCGAATCCGACGAACCCGTCCGCACGGGTATCATGCTTAGCGGTGCCGACCGTGTGGATCGTACCGGTTTTGTGCTCTCCGAAGACTACACACCGATCTATGAGATCGGTGCCGACCTGGAGAAGGCTGTCAATAGTTATACCAAGAAGGGCGTCACCTCCTATGGCCTCAACCTCTATTCCTTCAATGCCGACCGCCAGTTGCTGGCCTTCAATGGTTTGAGCCCGGAGGATGCCTTGGATACGATCCCGCTGGGTGTGACCTTGCCTGCCGATGGCGACTATACCTTCTCCTTCGATGCCGACTGGTATGGAGTCCGGGCTGACTATATTGATTCGCTTGTTCTTATCGACCGTCCGACTCATCAGACGGTCAATCTGCTGACCGCTACCTATTCGTTCACGGGTTCGGCCAACCAAGTCATCAACGACCGCTTCGGTCTCCTTATCCGTCTCAAGTCGCCGTCCGATACACCGACCGGCTTTGAGCCGACCGAATCGGAGTCGGGCGACGTCCGCAAAATCATCCGCGACGGACATATTTATATCCTGCGCGGCAACGATATCTATTCCGCCACCGGAACAAAAGTAAAATAACTTGAAGAAGCTGCTCTACATATTAATTCTTCTGACCCTTCCCTTTAGGGAGGGGCTCGGGGTAGGCTATTCTGCCTACGCCTCGCCGTACGAGGTGCAGGTTCCTATGTCTTGTAGGCAGCATTCTTCTTCTCCTGTAGTCTATACTGCCAGCAGTGCCCGCCTGCATTCTGTTGGCTCTTCCGGCACGTATCGTCCTTCCCAGACGGTTGTCAATATGGGTTCTACGGTCCGTCTGCTCAATTCCTCTTCCGTGCCTACGGGTCGGTTTTCTACCTATGTGCCGTCTGTCAATGCGTCCGGCCGTGCGGTCATGGCGGCGGAGGAGAGTAACCGTGGTCCGCATGTCCGCCGGGTCGGCCACGATGACGACGAGGATGACCCGTTTATGGGAAAGGTCGATCCTGTGGGCGATGTCCCCTGGTGGCTGTTTGTCTTGTTGGCCGTTGGCTACGGCGCCTATCGCCGCCGTTTCAGCAAGCAGGACGTTGGATGAATCTCCCGCGCCCGACCTACGAAGCCCCACAACCCATGCCCTTCATCCGCTGAAAAGTATAAAAAATCCCGCTCGAAGGCAGGATTTTTTTAGGAGTACAGACCGTTCGCTTCGCTCACTGACAGAGTACTGACTGATTTACCAAAGCATACTATGTCTGTAATCTGTATTCTGTATTCTTCAAAAAAATCTCGCGTACGCTTGCGTATGTGGGATTTTTTTTGTATCTTTGCCGCGATTTTTGAAATAAAGCGGAATTTAACTCTAAATTATACCGATATGAAACGATTCTTTTCTCTCGTGGCACTCGCAACGATGATGTGCCTGACAATCCAAGCTGACTCGTACCACGATGCGCTCTCACGCTATATGAGCGGTAGTGGAGTGGTCAATCCAACCCAGTATAGCCAGATGCTTGAGCCTATGGCACAAAGCCTGTATCCGGACGATCCTAACGGCAAGAACGTGGTGAGCCAGTATGTGACCACCCAGATGATGGAGGATATCGTCTCGATCTACGAACCCGCCTTCCGTCGTCATGTCAGCGAAGCAGAACTGAAGGAACTGGCTACGATATATGCCGACCCGAAATATGCAGAACTCCAGAAACGCACGATGGCGATCGTCAGCAACATGCAACAGTCGCCCGAATACCAACAATTCGTACGTCAGTTCTCGGAGGCTATCCAGAATATCATGACGGGCCAGCCTGCACGCGACGTGCAGATAGCCGATGACGTGCCGGCAGAATATGCCACGGCGTTCTACCAGTTCTACGCCGACTCGCGCATCAACGATGTGCTGGCCAGCAGCTTCCAGGGGATCTTCACCGGCTTGGCCGACAAACTGCAGGATAGTGGTATTGCCAACCCCCAGGCTAAGGTGGATGAGCTGATTCAGTACACCAACAAAAACCTGCCGAAGGTGATGCTGGCGCTCTTTAGCAACCAACTGACGCTCAACGACGTGAAACTGGTGGCCGGTATGACCAAGAAGACCTCCTACCAACACGCCATGGACGCCGTTATAGAGATGTCGGCCGACACGATGCAACTCGGCATCGATATCATTACGAAGATGGCCGAATGGATGGGCCAGTACTATCCGAAATATGCAGCGCCGCTGTATGATACTTTGAAAATGCTAAAATAAGTAAGACTATGAAACGAATAGCTATTATCCTGTTTGCCTCGCTGCTGTGCTTGTCGGCGAGTGCACAACGCCACGGAGGTCCCGGACCGGACCGCGGCCCCGGACACGGACGTCACCATATAGAGTGCGCCACGAGTGAACAACTGAGCATGGCCGTAGAGGTGCTCAAAGAACTGAACTATGACGACAAGCGACTGGAAGTGGCTAAGCTGTGCGTGACGCTTGGCCATTTCTGCACCGAGGACCTGGCACGTATGGCTCGGGTGTTCTCGTTCGACGACAACCGCACCAAGTTCCTCATCTACGCGCACGCATACTGCGAGGACCCGCAGAACTACTATTACCTGCGCGATGTGTTTGAGTTCAACTCCAATTTCGAGACCATGATGGATGCCGTCATGCCGGGAGCGAGGAGGAGATAATGGGCTAATGGTTAAAGGCTAAAGTAAAAGACAATTAGAAAACAAAATATACGATGAATTTATCTGAACTGACTGAGAAGATCTACGCAGAGGGCGTAGAGAAGGGAAATGCCGAGGCACAAGAGATTGTGGCCAAAGCAAACGACAAAGCCCAGGCTATCGTGGCTGAGGCTGAGAAGAAAGCCAAGGAGATCGTGGCCGCGGCCGACAAGAAGGCCAAAGACCTGGACAAGAAGACCCGCGCCGAACTCAAGCTCTATGCCGAGCAGAGCGTCAATGCCGTGAAGACCGAGGTGGCTAACCTGCTGGCAGACAAGATTGCCGAGGACAGCGTCAAGGCTGCTACGGCCGACAAGAAATTTATGCAGGGCCTGATCGCAAAGATGGCCGAGCAGATGGCCAAGCAGGGCGAGGTGATGATCGAGGCCAAAGAGGCCGAGGAGCTCCGCAAGTACTTTGCCGCCAATGCCAAGGGCCTGCTGGACAAGGGCGTGACGATCAAGGAAGTGAAGGGCATCAAGACCGACTTTACGATCCAGCCGCAGAAGGGTGGGTACAAGTTGGCCTTCGGCGATGCTGAGTTCGTGGCTTACTTCAAGGAAATGCTCCGTCCGCAACTCGTAGAGATGCTATTTTAATGTACCATTTGTTCATTTACCATGTACCATTTATGTACGATTTGGCGATTTAGCCATTTATTGATTAAATGATTCAATGACCCAATAAATGACCAAATGGTAAATGACGAAATTGTAAATGTCATGACTTACGAGTATTTATTGGCCGGATTGCCCGAACTGAAAGCAGGCGCAGATATTCCCGTTTCGCTGGAGAAGCTGGAAGAACTGCTGGATGAGCAACTGTCGGAGAAAGACAAGGGGCTTCTTGCTTTGTTGCGCCGACCTCTGGACGAAGAGACGCTAGCCGCCGGACTGCACGCAAAGAGCCGCTTCCTGCGTGATTGGTTTGCCATGAACCGGGATATGAACAATATCCTGGTGGCACAGATTTGCCGCAAGCATGGCTTTGACCAGAAGCAGCAGGTCGTGGGCGATGACGAGGTGGCTGAGACGCTACGCACCAACGCCAATCGCAAGGACTTCGGACTCGGAGAACTGCCGGGCGACTACGATGCGATGCTAGGTCTTGCTCAGATTGAGAACCTGATGGATCGCGAGAAAGCCATGGATGCGCTGCGCTTTGAGTGGCTGCAGACCCGCACAGAGTTCGACTTCTTCTCACGCGAGATGGTGTTTGCCTACTACCTGGAGGCCGTGATGCTCCACCGCTGGAGTATCCTCACCGTGGAAGAGGGTGAAAAGATATTCCGCGAGTTGGTTCTGGATATGAAAAAGGGAATACGCCTTAACGCGTAGTCCCTTAATCGTGCCCTTTAGGGCTAAGAAAAAGGGCATTAAGCTGGAGGCTTAACCCTTTAATCGTGCCC
>JAFPLG010000124.1 GCA_017402895.1 Paludibacteraceae bacterium | reverse complement strand
GCTCGACCTGCCCGCCAGCAACGAGAAGCAACGTATCGAAGCTATCTACGGAAAGAGCAACTCACGCTCGTTCACAAGCAATCTGGTGGACCTGAAGACCGATACCGAACTGGTTTCTATCCGAGGCTTTGTGAGCAAACCAGAGTCCACGAGCAAGAATGCACAGCAGTATTTCTTTGTCAACGGGCGCTATATGCGCCACCCCTATTTCCACAAAGCGATACTCACCGCCTATGCAGGCATGCTGCCTGGCGACTATGCGCCCTCCTACTTTATCTATTTCGATATCGCACCCGAGGCTATCGATGTGAATATCCACCCGACGAAGACGGAGATCAAGTTTGCCGACGAGCAGACGATCTTCCAGATTCTGCTGGCATCGGTTCGCGAAGCTATCGGTAAATTCTCTCTGGCCCCCACGATCGACTTCGACCGTTCGGGCGAGATAGAGATGCCTACCCTGCCGACCCAGAGTCCGCTGAGCGCGCCATCCAAACCTTCGATGCCGCATATCCAAGTAGACCCCACCTACAACCCCTTCCGCAAGCAGACACCTCCGTCCAACTGGAGCACGATCTATCCGGACCGTCCTGCCCCGTCTATCCCGAGCAGTCCGCAGACGCCGCTCTTCGAGCACGAGACAGCCACCGGCGTACCTTATCAGTATGCCGAACGTTATATCCTGCTGCCCACCCGAGATGGATTGATGATTATCAATCAGCATCGTGCACATATATGCATCCAGTACGATGCACTGCTTCGCCAGATGCATGAGCAAAAAGGAGTGAGCCAACAACTGCTCTTCCAGGAAGTGCTGGACCTGACAGCCGACGAGATGGCCATCATGGAGACAATAGTAGATGATCTGCGTGCCATCGGTTTCGCTATCGATCAGTTCAGCAAGACCAGTTATGGCATCTCCGGTGTACCGGCTCAACTGCCGCAAGGCGACGCACTCGTGATGGTTCGCGATATCCTGCATGCCGTCATGGAGACCGGCGCCGACGTAGCGCAGAAATGGCAAGAACAGATTGCGCTATCCATGGCACGCAATATTGCCGTTCCTTACGGCAAGGTGCTGACGCAAGAGGAAATGCAAGACTTGTGCGACCGACTGCTCGCACTCAAGAACTATACACGTACGCCGGACGGCAAACGCGTAGTAACGCTCCTCAGCAACAACGAAATAGAAACTCGCCTTTAGCCAATAACCATTAGCCTTTAGCCATTAATTAGCCACTACTTCACCCAATAGGGTAGCGGCGGATGCGGACTTGATACGAACCTGCACCAATTCGCCTATATGTCGGCCGGCACGCGGGAAGACCACCGTCTTGTACTGGCTGGTACGTCCGTACATATCCTCGTGGCTGCGCTTGGAGAATCCCTCGACTAGCACCTCGACCGTACGACCTATCTCGCGCTGATTAGACGCCAACGAGAGTTCCTGCTGCAGGGCGATAATCTCGTTCAGACGGCGCACTTTTTCCTCTTCGGGGATATTGTCCGGCAGATGCTTCGAAGCGAACGTACCCGGGCGCTCGGAATACTTGAACATAAAGGCCGTATCGAAACCCACCTCACGCATGAGACTCAGTGTCTGTGCATGATCTTCCAGTGTCTCGCCATGGAAGCCGCAGAACACGTCCGTACCAATTGTTGCATCAGGCAGGATGCGACGAATAGCAGCTATGCGATCCAGGTACCACTCACGCGTATATTTGCGATTCATGGCCTTGAGAATGGCATTGCTGCCCGACTGCACCGGTAGGTGAATAAACTTGCACAGGTTCGGATAACGGGCTATAGTCTCCAGCGTACGGTCGGACATATCCTTAGGATGCGAGGTGGTGAAGCGGATACGCATATCCGGCACTGACTCCGCTACGATAGCCAACAAATCCGGGAAGTCGATCTGCGTTCCGTCCTCGGCCGTGAGATGGTAGGAATTGACGTTCTGGCCCAGCAGTGTCAGTTCCTTATAGCCCTTGTCGTGCAAGTCACGCACCTCACGCAGGATAGACTCTACGTCGCGACTACGCTCTCGGCCACGCGTATAGGGCACCACACAGTAGGAGCAGAAATTGTTGCACCCACGCATGATCGACACGAAGCCCGATATCGACTTGCCCAGACGTGCAGGCAGCACCTCGCGGTAGGTCTCGGTCGTACTCAATTCTACATTGACGGGCTTGAATCCCTGCTCACATTGGGCAATCAGATTCGGGATATCCATATACGCATCCGGACCGGCCACGAAATCCACACCGCACGTATCCACCAGTTCCTGCCCCATACGCTCGGCCATACAACCGATAACACCTATCATCTGACGATTAGACGACAGACGATTAGATGACTTACCATGTAGGATTTCCTGGAGGCGGTGACGAACCTTCTGCTCGGCGTTGTCGCGAATCGAACAGGTGTTGAGAATAATCACATCGGCCTCGTCGATGCTATCCGTATACGTAGCATCCGTTGTGCCCATAATAGCAGCCACCACTTCACTATCTGCCACGTTCATCTGGCAGCCATAGGTCTCAATATAGAATTTTTTTATCATTTTTCTTGCGTATATCAAAAAAAAGCAGTAATTTTGCACCCGCTTTCGCGTCGAAAGTGGCTCGACTGACGAATTTCGCCTTGCGAAATAAATCGTCTCGCACTTTCTCCTTTCCGATTAAAACATCGCTTCACTAGCGTTTTAATCGGGATCTGAAAGCCGCTCAATCGAAATGCTAGCGAAGCGATATTTCGATTGAAGAGGAGGAACAGCGGCGAGTTAAACTCGTGTAGCGAGTTTCTGTCTCGCAAGCTCGTTCCGACGACGGGATGTGGCGCAGTCCGGTAGCGCAACGGTCTGGGGGACCGGAGGTCGCAAGTTCAAATCTTGTCATCCCGACAAAAGAGAGGTCTTTTTGAGGCTTCTCTTTTTTTATTTCGTCTGCGGCACGATCGTATGCTCTTGCATAAAGCTTGCCAACGACGGATTCTTCTCAATCAGTCCTATCCACCACTCGGCTTCCTTCTGCGTATCAAACGGTCCTACCTCCAGTGCCCATTGACCTTCAGCCGTCAACTGACGACGGAGTTCGAAGTCACGAAGCAAGAACACCTCGAAGTTGAACAGCGCCACCTCATACTGGAGTTGGTTGAATAGCTTCTCATCCTGCTTAGGCAGCACCAGCAACACGACAGGTTTCTGGTCCTGCAACGTCACATCGCCGCTTGCCTTAGCTTCGTCCTCGGCCGCCTTAGCTGCCTCGTCTGCTGCCTTCTGACGCGCGTCAGCCAGGTCCGAATCATTGCCTCCCTTCTGCGACTCCATACCCTGGCCCATCATAGCCAACATATCCTTAGCTTTCGCACTCAGTTCGTGGGTAGGATACTGCTCTACCATTTCGCGCAGTCGTGCCACAAAAGGTTCCTGTCCTTCGGTGCGTGCCAAAGCCACAGCCGAGAGGAACATAAAGCGCGGCATAATACCTGCCTGCTGCGTCTCGCCGGCCAGCGTCTGAGCCATCTGGTAATCTGCCTTGACTTGTGCATAGTGTCGTGCGCGGAACGCATCGTAGGTCTGTTCGTACAGCGAATCCAGCCGGGCTGTTATTTCGGGCCATTGCTCTGTGATCTGCTGTTTCGGGCGATTCGGACAACGTTCGTCGAGCGTTGCGAGCGTCTGATCTGCCAAGGTCGTATCACGCAAGTCAAACCGATAGATACGTTCCATCTGGCTTAGCGCATCGCATATGAGGCTGTCGGAGGCTTGCAGTTCGGCCTCGGTATGCGGTATCTGCTGGTAGTACATACGCGCCTGGGCATCCAGTCCGGCCAATGCCCCCGTGAGCGTACTATCCGATTTGCCGCCTGTAGAGTCACCCATCTGTTCTCCGCTAGGACTCTCCTCACCGAACGAACTAATCGACTTGGACATACGACGCCACTGGTCCTCCAGCGGACGATTACCCCAACTGCGTTGGAACTGCTGCTTACCCTGACGAATCAGTTGCGGGTTATAAAAGTACCATGCCGCTCCGGCAGCACCCGGGCCACCAATCATATTCGAGGTATTCACGCTGCGCGGACCTTCGTCCATCTCGTCCTCACGGGCCTGTTGAGCCAACCGGGCCGAGTCGCGCTTGCGTTGTTCTTCTTCGGCCTGGATCACCCGCTTGACGGCCGCTATCTGTTCGTCTTCGCTCAGTCGGCTTAGTGCCTGGAGCGAGTCTTGGAGCGTGACGGTATTGACATAGGTGATGAGTTGGTCCAGCACCTCGGAGCGCGACTGCAGACGACGATACTGCTCGTGTTCAGACGAGAAGATCGTGAGTGCTTCCCGATAACACGGCTGTGCCTCAGCATACTGCTTGCGCTCGAAATATAGGTCACCAGCCCGAACCAGTATACCGGCCTTGTCGAGCGTAGCATTCTTCGCGGTGTCAATAGCCAATTGATAGAGTTCCAGCGCCTTGGTCGTATCACCGGCCTGCAACCATATATTAGCCATCGTACCGTAAATAACATCCAGGTGGTCTTTGTGCTTGGATTGGCGCGTCATTTGGCGCAATCCCTTCAACCCGGACTTGCCTTTGATTTCCGCCATGTTGAGTCGCGCATGAAAATCCATGGTCGTGGGCGGTGCCAGACGTATCACTTTGCGGTAGGCTTCGATAGCCTCCTGGCGCTGACCTTGCGACTGATAGAGTTGGGCCAGCACGTACTGGAAACGCGGCCGATAGACCTTACGTTTCTCGTGCGGCACAGCAATCTTCAGAAACGGGATGGCCTGTTTGTACTGCTTAGCATGCAGCAACACGTCGGCCGAGGTAGCCCCATATAGATGCGCATGCTTCGTGCGGAGTGCATCTTGCTGAACCTTGCTAAGCATATCTTCCGCCTCGTACTGCCATCCCATCTCGGCATAGGCGCGCGCCACCATCAGTTGGCAACGGGCCACTACATCGGCATCGTGCTGGTAGTGGTTGATGACGTAGTTGAATGTGCCGACCGAGCCCAGGAAATCGCCCTTATGAAACTCCGCTTCGCCCAGTCGGATCCATGCTTCGGAGAGCATGTTGTTATACTCCTCTTGTTTGAGCCATGCTTTGTATTTCGGGTCGGAACGACGTTTGGGGTCGGGTTTGGGTTTGGCCTTGATAGAGTGCAGTTTGATGGATTTACGGCACTTCTCTATCGTGCGGTCCATCTGGGAGGTAGCCGCTTGAGCGGCTTTATGGTCGCTGACGGGATAGAGCGACAGGATGCCCGAGTAGTCGTCTTCGGCCGCCGTCTGGATAGCACGCAGTCCCTCCTCGTAGGCCAGGTTGCCATTATAGAGGATGTTGTAGCGAACCTTGGTCTGGTGGAACACACGCGTAGCACGGGTGTTCTTCTGCGTAGAGCAAGAGCAAGCAAGCAGGGCTATCAGCCCTGCAAACAAGAACCACACTATGTATTTACCCTTAGCCATTC
>JAFPLG010000123.1 GCA_017402895.1 Paludibacteraceae bacterium | reverse complement strand
GGTTTGCTCACAAAGCCTCGGATAGAAACCAGTTCGGTATCGGTCTTCAGGTCCACCAGATTGCTTGTGAACGAGCGTGAGTTGCTCTTTCCGTAGATAGCTTCGATACGTTGCTTCTCGTTGCTGGCGGGCAGGTCGAGCAGCACTTCGTCGTTGTGGACAAAGGTGAACTGCACCTTCGGATAGACCAGTACGATATGGTAGAACTCGGTGAGCAGGTTGCGCAGTTCGGTCTGGTCGGTCTTGAGAAACTTACGCCGAACGGGTACGTTGTAGAAGAGGTTCTTGACCTTCAGGTTGGTGCCTACGGGGCATGCACACAGTTCCTGTTCTATGAGTTCTGATCCGTCTATCTCGAGCCGAACACCCATCTCGTCTTCTGCGCGACGGGTCGTCATCTCCACTTGCGCCACGGCGCATATGCTGGCCAGCGCCTCACCACGGAAACCCATGGTGTGGAGCGTGAAGAGGTCTTCGACTTGGCTTATCTTGCTCGTAGCATGCCGCTCGAAGGCCATACGGGCGTCGGTCTGACTCATACCCTTGCCGTTGTCGATGACTTGCAGCAGGGTGCGTCCGGCGTCGCGTACGATGACTTGGATATTGGTGGCACCGGCATCCAAACTGTTCTCCACCAACTCTTTCAGACACGAAGCGGGCCGCTGGATGACTTCTCCGGCAGCTATCTGGTTGGCTACATGGTCTGGGAGTAGGTGGACGATGTCCATGACGATGCGTTATAGAAAGATATAAAAACCGATGACCAGCGCAGCGAGCAGTACGACCCACAAGAGGAGTCTGGATTTCTGCTTCTTGCGCAGCCGGGTCATGTTCTTCTCGTGTTCCTCGCGGAACGAACCTCGATGGAGGCGCGCACGTCGCTCGTTGCGCGCCTCCTTATCGGGGTCATAGTAGATAGGACGATAGTCCCAATCTCGTGGTTTATTTACTTTTGGAAATAAAACCGACATTACTTAATGATTGCCTGGAACTTAGCGTCCTCTTTGTACTTTGCGAACTCAACGTCCGTTTTAGCACGGGTCTTGTAAGCAGCGTCGCCGGCAACGGCATCCTTCATGTTGCTATAAACACCCTCACGATCGTTGGTGCGAGCAGCCAGGATAGCTTTCAGATAAGCGGTCTTGGCGTTCGGAGCTTCGATCTGGTCGAGCGTCTGGCGAGCAGCCTGATAGTCCTTGTCCAGGATCTGCTGGAGGGCAGCGTTGTTCGAACGGCTGGTGCCGTACGACTGCTTAGCGTTGTTGTAGTCACCCTTCATGGTGTAGAGCGTACCGAGTGCGCCATCCAGGTCACCCTTGGTGCCGGCAGCCTTACCCAGGTGTTGCTCAGCCTTAGCGACATCACCCTTAGCCAGGTCAACCAGACCGGCGTTGTAGTTTACGTCCGGGTTGTTCGGAGCCAGAGCCAGAGCTTTCTGGAAGTACTGCTCAGCTTCGTCCAGCTTGTTCTGGTTATAAGCGATCATACCGAGGTTGTTGTAAGCGCGATAGTCGTTGTAGAGCTCAGCGGCCTTCTTGTTGAGGGCAATTTGCTCTTCCTGGGTCGGAGCTACCGATGCAGCATAGAGCAGTTCCTCTACGCTCAGTTGCTCGGGGTTCTCGTTAGCCTCTTTGAGCAATTGCTCGTCCGACTTGCCGGTAACGGCTGTGGTAACCAGGATACGGCTACGACGCAGCTTCGGCAGAATGTCTTTTGCCAGGTCGCTATATACTTGGCTCAGGTTGCGAATCTGGGTCTCACGCTCTTCGGGGTCGCTGTACATCTCCAGTACGCGGATCACGAGTTCCTTATCCTGGATGTCGCTCTGCTCGAGCTCAGCGCGGAAACCTTCCCAGTCCTCAGCAGTGGTGCTGCTGATGTAGCGGGTGTTGTTGCCGTTGACTTTGCCACGGATGTATTTCTCGGTGTTAGCCTGACGGCTGTTAGCCAAGCGCTCATTAAGGTCAAGACCACCTTCCGGACTTGCGTAACCGGAGATCTCTACCTGGCTGATGTTGCGAGCTTTGTCCTTGTTGGCAGCCTTGATAGCCTCTTGCAGCGCCTTCATGTCGTCGGCCGACAACTCGCTGTCGCGCAGGTTAGACTGAGCCACGATGAAGTTGATGTCAGCTTCGGTCAGTTCCTCAACAACGGTCTGGAACTTGCTGGGCGTCGGAACGGCTTGCTCCTCGGTGTTAGCCAGCGTAGCGGTGGTGTTGATACCGTCGGCAATCAGTACGTCTGGAATGTCGTACACCTTCTTGCCGCACGTAGCCTCGCAGCGCAGATAGAGCTTCAGCTCCTTGCCTGCCATGTCCGGCGTGTATTTGAACTTGCAGGACTGTGCATACTTGCCACCCTTCTTGTACGAAACGGTCTTACCATTTGCTTTGGCCTTCTCGCCAACGTAGGTCTCCGACTCGGAGAGGACTTCCTTGTCACCATACTTGAGGACCGGAGTCACCTTGAGGATGCCCTTGCGAGCAAATTTCTTCGGAGGGAACGTACCGGTAATGTCGGCTTTGATCTCGCCACCAACAACGGCTACATCTTCCGGAGTAACCTGAATCTCTTGTGGTTTGTCCACAATCTTCGAGCAGGAGGTCATCATGACAATGGCCATGAGAGCCATCAGAAATGTAATCTTTTTCATGCTTTTGTTTGTTAATGAAATTTATAATTTTGTCTGTTTTTATGCTTACGTTTTTCGTATGTGCACACTTATCAGCATGCAAAGGTACAACAAATTTCGCACATGGGCAAATAATTCTGTCGTTTTTTTAGAAAAAAACGCTCTTGCGCTTGCATATGTGCAAAAAAAGCAGTATATTTGCAGCCTGAATGATATTGCATGAGTAGGCTATGAACGAATTATCGCATATGGTTGTGGAGAAACTGTTGCAATTGCGCTCCTTCCAGATTCAGGTGAACAACCCGCTCACTTGGGGTAACGGATGGAAGGCGCCTGTCTATCTCGACGACCGCAAGATACTATCGTATACCAAGGCGCGCAACTTCGTGAAGTTGGAACTTGGACGTCTGGTGGCTGAACTGTATCCCGATGCAGACGTGATAGCCGGTATTGCGACCAACGCCATTGCCCATGGTGTGCTGGTGGCCGAGCAGTTGGCTTTGCCCTTTGTATATGTGCATCCTACGCCTAAGACGCATGGACTGGAGAACCAGGTGGAGGGTGATCTGCGTCCCCGCCAGAAAGTGGTGATCATCGAGAACCAGGTGAGCGTGGGTCGTAGTGCTCTGCCCGTGATTGACGCCGTTCGCTCGGCGGGTTGTACGGTGCTGGGTGTAGTCACGATTTTCGACTACCAGTTGCAGGGCATTCAGAAGAAGTTCAACGAGGTGGGTGTGCCCCTGGTGTCGCTGGCGCAGTATGATGAGTTGGAGCGCTGTCTGCCGCTGTACGGCTATGATGAGCAGACCTTGCAGACTCTCAAGCAGTGGCACGCCAATCCGGCTGCCTGGTCGAAAGCGCATAAGTAATGGCGAATGGTTAATGGCGAATGGTTAGAGGCTAAAGGCTAAAGTTTTATGTCAGAATCAAAATATACCAGTCAAGTACGTACGATACCGGCGTCGATATCGCTGGTCTACGAGTCGCTAAGCAACCTGCAGAATCTGGAGCGGGTACGTGAGCATATCCCGCAGGACAAGGTGCAGGAACTGGAGATAACACCCGACAGCATCCGCATGAAGGTGGACGGTTTGGGGCAGAAGATCAGTATCCTAATAGTAGAGCGTATCCTGGACGATACCATTAAGTTCGGTGCGGAGGGATTGCCGATGCCGATGAATTTCTGGATTCAACTCAAGCCGGGCGAGGGTGACAGCTGTTTTGTGCGCTTGACGCTGAAGGCCGAGATACCGATGATGTTCCGTATGATGCTGGACAAGAAGATCCAGAAGGGTATTGACGATGCGGCCGAGATGCTCACTCAATTCCCTTATAACCAGTGGACGAATGGCTAATGGTTATTGGCGAATGGCTTGTAGAAAAATAAATTGAAAATTGTAAATCCTTAAATTGTAAAATATCCTTATGAAACGACCGAGAATACACCGTGAAGGACGCGGATTGATCGTAGGAACCGTATTGCTCTTGTTTTTGATCAATGTGCCAATCTACCTGTTTGTTCAGCCGCATTGGGTGTTTGCTATCACGCTGGTGCTGACGGCTCTGCTGTTGGTGTTTGTGACCTATTTCTTCCGCAACCCCGTGCGTGTGTTGGAGGTGGATGATCCGAACTTCATCATTGCCCCGGCCGACGGACGCGTGGTGGTGATTGAGCCGACGGACGAAGACGAGTATTTCCACGAGAAGAAACTGCAGGTGTCGATCTTCATGTCGCCCTTCAACGTACATGCCAACTGGTATCCGATCGAGGGAACCATCCTGGAGTCGTCCCATCAGAAGGGGCGTCACAAAGGAGCGTGGTTGCCTAAGTCGAGCACCGAGAACGAGCGTTCGCTGGTGGTGATTGAGGCCGACAACAAGGTGGTTATCGCCGTTCGCCAGATAGCCGGAGCTATGGCTCGTCGTATTGTGACCTATGCCAAGGCCGGCAAGCGCTGCCACAGGAATACCCATCTGGGCTTTATCAAGTTGGGCTCGCGTGTAGATATGTACCTGCCGCTGGATACAGAAGTGTTTGTTACGGTAGGAGAATCTGTTCGCGGCAACGAGACGATTATTGCCCGCCTGGCAGACAAGGAAGAAGGTGAAAAGTGACCGGAGTAGGCTCCGGAGCCGAAAAATTGAAATCATAAATCATAAATTATAATATCATGAACAAGTTTGAAGAATTATTTGCGCAGTATCCCTGCCCGTTTACCGATGAGCAAGTAAAGGCTCAAGTGGCTGACATCGAAGCAAAGCATTTTGCGGAGAACAACAACGTAGAGGTTTGGAAACAATGCCTCCATCAGATTGACTACACTACGCTGAGCGCGGACGATACCATCGAGCGCGTAGAGCGTATGGCGAATGCTGTGAATACCTTCGAGGCCCAGTTCCCGGGTGTGCCCAACGTAGCCGCTATTTGTGTTTATCCCGCTATGGCGGAGTATGTTCGCAAAGCCCTCAAAGACCCGAAATTCAACATCGCTTGCGTGAGTGGTGTATTCCCCAGTAGCCAGAGTTTCCTGGAGGTGAAGGTTGCCGAGACGGCTCTGGCGCTCAAGGCTGGTGCTACGGAGATAGATATCGTGCTAAGCGTCGGTAAGTTCCTGGAGGGACGTTATCAGGAGTGCTACGACGAGATAGTAGAGCTCAAGGCCGTATGCGGTACGCATCACCTTAAGGTGATTCTCGAGACCGGTATGCTCCAGACGGCTGAGAATATATGGAAGGCATCGATTCTGGCTATGGCAGCCGGTTGCGACTTCATCAAGACTTCCACCGGTAAGATTGCAGTAAACGCAACGCCGGAGGCTACGTTTGTGATGTGCCAGGCTATAAAGGCATGGAAGGAGAAGACGGGCGTTAAGATGGGTTACAAGCCTGCCGGTGGTGTGAGCACCACGGACGAGGCTGTGCAGCACTATACGCTGGTTAAGGAGATTCTGGGCGAGGAGTGGCTCAACAACGAGTGGTTCCGTTTCGGCGCCAGCCGTCTGGCCAACAACCTGCTCTCCAGCATCGTAGGCAAAGAGACCAAGCACTTCTAAGCTGCGGCTCTCGATACTAAAAATCGCACGGGATATCCTCCTGTGCGATTTTTTTTGTGGCTATTAGCTATCAGCCATAGTCAGTTCACTCTCGCGACCATTACGCGACCATCGCGGACGTCACCGTAGTGTGCGTGTTGCATTTTTCAAAATCCCAAGTATTTCAGGGAACTGTTAGCCTTTAGTCTTTAGCCTTCTTCAGCCGTTCGTAGAGGCGTTCGACGGGGAGGCCCATGACGTTGAAATAGGAGCCGTGGAGAGCGGTGCAACCGACGTAGCCAATCCACTCCTGGATGCCATAAGCACCGGCTTTGTCAAGCGGGTGGTAACGATCCACATAATAGTCGATTTCGTCATCGGTCAAGCTGCGGAACGTGACATCGGTGGCATCCACAAACGAGTCGGAATGACCGTCGGCGTACAAAAGGGTGACGCCTGTATAGACCTGATGGGTACGTCCGCTCAAGAGGCGCAGCATACGTCGTGCATCGGCTTCGTCGGCCGGCTTGCCGAGCATCTGTCCGTCGCACCAGACAATCGTGTCGGCCGTGATGAGCAGTTCGTCGTCGGCGAGGGACTGACCGAAGGCTTGTGCCTTCGCGCGCGATATATATAAAGGTATATCCCCAGCCTGGAGTTCTGTGGGCCAGTGTTCGTCGGCATTGATATCGACGACACTAAAAGGGATATCAAGCCCCGCCAACAGCTCTCTGCGGCGGGGCGACTTACTTCCAAGAATCAGGCGCATAGTTGAGCATTGATAACATAGCTATAGAGCAACCCGAGGAACATAGCGAACTTCATGAGACGCTGCGCGTTACGGTAGTCGGACGGGATACGTGCCGCCCAAGTGAGTGCCATGACGCAGAGAAGCGGGATGATGAGTCCGAAGACCAGATAACGCACGTTGAGACTGCTCCATGTGTGCGGAAAAGGCAGCAGGCCGAAGCAGAACCAGCAGAGGAGGCCTGTCGTGAGACAAATCATCAGCGTAAGGATGATCTTAGTCCACAATTCGCCCAGCTTGATAGGCAGCGTGCGGCACTCGAGTTCGCGGTCACCCATCTGGTCCTGCAGGTCCTTGAGTATCTCACGAATCCACGTATAGAGGAATATCATCAGGGCGAATCCTCCGAGCCAGACGTAGATAACCCGTACGACGGGTTGCAACTGGCTATAGAGCGGTCCGAGGTCACGCTCAAGGAGGAAAGGCAGGAACATCCCCTCGTTGGCCAGTCCGAGCAGCATAGGCACCAGTGCGGAGGCAAAGGCCACGATGAGGTTGCCAATGATGAACTGACGCTTGTAGGCTGAGGAGTAGAACCAGAGTAGTCCAGGCGTGAGCAGGATGACGATACCCAGCGTCCAACTGCTGCAAAGCCATGCGGCCAGTCCGCCCATGATGATGCCTGCGGCACTCAGACCGATACTCAGACGCATCGCCGTAGGTTTGCTCATCGTCTCGCCCACGATAACGCGGTCGGGACGGTTGATGCGGTCGATCTTGATATCAAAATAATCGTTGATGACATATCCTCCGGCGGCGATAAGCACCGTACTGAGGATGAGCATCCACAGGATAAGCGGAGGCAGCACCTCGGGCAGGCCGTTGCCGTAGGCGTAGAGCAAGGGCACTACGACCCATTTCTCGAGCACCCACATGAGGATAGCGAGAAAGAGCAGGTTCTGCCAGCGGATGAGTCGCAGTATGTCACGAATCGTTTCTCTCATGCTTTTTCGATTTTGAGAATAGCGCTCTTCCATGCATCCAGGCTGAGCGTGACAGGTGTATGGTCGGTGAAGGATATATCACGAGTCTGCCCGGTGAGCAGGTCCGTGGCTTTTGCCTTGGCTGCTCCTTCCAGTCCGAGATAGACGAATGCATCGGTC